>NZ_JACJJG010000009.1 GCF_016899855.1 Marseilla massiliensis | reverse complement strand
ACATCCTTTTCGTGGGCGCTCTCGGGCGTATGGAGATGCAGCGCGTGCCCGACGCGGGCTACCGTATCATCGGCCTGCCCATCTGCGGCTTCGACCGGAAGAATATGTTGAAGAACGTAGCCGTGCTCTTCAAGATATGGAAAAGCCAGCGTATGGCCAAGAAGATAATACGCGACTTCAGGCCGATGGCTGCCGTCGGGGTGGGCGGTTACGCCAGTGGCCCCATGCTTAACGAGTGCGCCAAGAGGGGCATTCCATGCCTCATACAGGAGCAGAACTCGTATGCCGGCGTGACGAACAAGATACTCGCCAAGAAGGTTGACCGTATATGCGTGGCCTACGACGGCATGGAGCGCTTCTTCCCGGCCGACAAAATCGTAAAGACGGGCAACCCCGTGCGCCAGGCTTTGCTCGACACGAAGATGACGAAGGCCGAGGCCCTGCGCGCGTTCGGCCTCGACGAGAACAAGAAGACGATACTTATCGTTGGCGGAAGCCTCGGCGCAAGGACCGTGAACGAGAGCGTAATGCAGCACCTCGACCTGGTTAAGTCGTCGGGAGTGCAGTTCATCTGGCAGACGGGCAAGTACTATAACGCCTCGATTAACGAGCGGCTGAAGGACCGCACGGACCTGCCCATGCTCAAGGTGATGGACTTCATCAGCGACATGGGCGCCGCGTACAAGGCCGCCGACCTGGTGATCAGCCGCGCCGGAGCCAGCAGCATATCAGAGTTTTGCCTCATAGGCAAGCCCGTAATCCTCGTTCCGTCGCCCAATGTTGCCGAAGACCACCAGACGAAGAACGCCATGGCGCTGGTAGACAAGGGCGCCGCGCTGTACGTTAAGGACGCCGACGCGCCAGCGCAGGTCGTGGAGCTGGCCGTCGAGACGGTGAAGGACAACGAGCGCCTGGCCGCCCTCAGTGGTAACATAAAGAAGCTGGCGCTGCCCGACTCGGCCGACACGATAGCCGACGAGGTGGTAAAACTGGCGAGGAAAAATTAAGAATTAAGATTTAAGAGTTAAGAAAATCACTCTTGCCGGTCAATATCAGGCCTATTAGTCTTATAAGGCTTATCAGGCCGTGAAGAATAACTGGAATATGGAATTAAACGACATAAAAGCTGTATACTTTATAGGTGCGGGCGGCATTGGCATGAGTGCCATCGCCCGTTACTTCCTACATAGGGGAGTGGTGGTTGCCGGTTATGACAAGACTCCGTCCGCGCTGACCGAGCAACTCGAGAAAGAGGGTATGTTGATACACTACGAGGAGAACGTTGACGAAATCCCCCACGCGTGCCGCAACAGGGAATCTACGCTCGTGGTATACACCCCTGCCATCCCCGCCGAGCACAAGGAGCTGGCGCTTTATCGTGAAAAGGGCTTCGATGTGGAGAAGAGGGCGCAGGTGCTGGGCATGCTGACGCGTGCGCATAAGGGACTATGCGTGGCCGGAACGCACGGCAAGACCACCACGTCTACCATGTGTGCGCACATAATGCACCAGAGCCACGTTGACTGCAACGCCTTCCTTGGCGGCATATCGAAGAACTACGCCTCGAACTACATCCTCAGCAAGGAGAGCGATTTCGTGGTGATTGAGGCCGACGAGTTCGACCGCTCGTTCCACTGGCTGCGCCCGTGGATGAGCGTCATCACGTCAACCGACCCCGACCATCTTGACATTTACGGCACGAAAGAGGCTTATCTGGAGAGCTTCACCAAGTACTCCTCGCTGATACAGCCAGGCGGCGCGCTCATTATCCACACCGGACTGGAGATGCACCCGGCCGTACAGGACGGCGTAAAGACGTACACGTACAGCCGTGACGGTGGCGACTTCCATGCCGAAAACGTGGTGATTGAGAACGGCGAGATAACCTTCGACTTCGTTTCTCCCGTTGAGACCGTGCCCGGAATACACCTCGGACAGCCCGTACCGATCAACATAGAGAACGCCGTGGCCGCCATGGCGATGGCCCAACTCAACGGTTGCACGGCTGAAGAATTGAAGTACGGCATGAGGACTTACCGGGGAGTTGAGCGCCGGTTTGACTTCAAGATCAAGACCGACCGCCTCGTGTTCCTCAGCGATTACGCGCACCATCCGAAGGAGATACGCCAGAGCGCCATGAGCATTCGCGAGCTTTACAAGGACAAGAAAATCACGGCCATATTCCAGCCACACCTCTACAGCCGCACGCGCGACTTCTACAAGGACTTTGCCGAGAGCCTGAGCCTGCTCGACGAGGTGCTGCTCTGTGATATATATCCTGCCCGTGAGGAGCCTATACCAGGAGTTACGTCACGGCTTATATACGACAATCTTGCCCCGGGAGTGGCCAAGGTCATGCTCCATAAGGAGGATGTGCCTGAGTACGTAAGGGAGCATGACTTCGAGGTTCTCATTGTCCTGGGCGCCGGCGACCTTGACAATTACGTTCCGCAAATAGAAAAAATACTGTTAAGCAAGTACGAATAAATGAAATATAAGCTCAAAAGAGCGTTGACAGTCGTCCTCTGCGTGGCCCTCGCAGTTTACGTATTGTTGGCAATGACGTCATTCAACAATCCTAAGGATACCTATCCTTTATGTACCAAGGTGGTGATAAACATTGAGGACGAGAGTACCAACGGATTTCTCAGCGCGGCCGAGATAAAGCGTATCCTGGAGAAAAACAGGCTGTATCCGTTCAAAAAGCGCATGGCGGATGTCAATCCGCGTGACATCGAGGACAAGCTGAAGGACAGCCCTTTCGTGAAGACCGCCCAGTGTTATAAGACCAAGGACGGCTGCGTGGAGATAATGATAACCCAGCGGTTGCCCATAGTACGTGTGAAGAACAGTGCCGGCGACGACTATTATCTTGACGACCATGGAGGCATAATGCCTAACTCCAATTATACGTCAGACCTTATAATTGCCACCGGGTACATATCCAAATGGTACGCAAGGAGCTATCTTGCCAACCTCGCCATCGAGATAATGAAGGACGAGTTCTGGCGTAATCAAATCGTACAAATCAACATCCTGCCCGACCTTGGCGTCGAGCTGGTGCCTCGGGTGGGCGAACATATAGTGTATCTGGGCACGCTTCCGCAGACAAAGTACATCAACCGGCGCAAAAGATTGACCGCCGAATTCGTTGAAACGAAGCTCGACCGCCTTGCCAAGTTCTACAAATACGGGCTCAGCAAGGCCGGATGGAACAAGTATTCGTACATCGACCTTGAGTTCGACAACCAGATAATATGCAAAAAGAAGAAATAGACAGAGCAACAAAGAAATAAGAAAATAAATATAAAACGTATGGCAGCAAAGGACTTTATCGTAGCAATAGAGCTCGGTTCGTCGAAAGTGACGGGCATAGCGGGCAAGAAAAACCTCGACGGAAGCATATCCGTGCTTGCCGTGGTCAAGGAGGACTCGTCATCGTTTATCCGCAAGGGAATCGTTTACAACATAAACCAGACGGTGCAGTGCATTGCCAACATCGTCAAGAAATTGTCGTCGTCGCTCAAGTCGGAGATAGCCCAAGTGTACGTCGGAGTGGGCGGGCAGTCAATCCGCAGCGTCAAGAACGTAATAGTGAAAGACCTTCCCAACGACACAATAGTATCACAGGATATGGTCAACGAGCTGATGGACATCAACCGAAACATGTCTTACCAGGACCAGGAAATACTCGACGCGGCCACTCAGGAGTACAAAGTGGACAACCAGTTCCAGCTTGACCCCGTCGG
Organism: Marseilla massiliensis; assembly: GCF_016899855.1. Taxonomy (GTDB): domain Bacteria; phylum Bacteroidota; class Bacteroidia; order Bacteroidales; family Bacteroidaceae; genus Prevotella. Next base: position 55,861 of record NZ_JACJJG010000009.1, on the reverse strand, counting down.
CATTCAGTGCGGCCGGCTTGAAGGAAACTTCCTTAACATCCTTTGGCGCAAGACGTTCTACCGTAATCTAAACAAGTGTTTCGACACAGCCGAGGTAGCTATCGCCGAAATGTATCTGGCTCCGTTGGCGTTGGCCGACTGCGTATTGTCCGACGCCGAGAGGCGTTCGGGCTGTGTCTTGGTCGACCTTGGCGCCGACACTACTACCGTATCTGTCTATTACAAGAACATTTTGCGCCACCTGGCGGTCATCCCTCTCGGAGGCAACAACATCACCAAGGACATCGCTTCGTTGCAGATGGACGAGCCGACGGCCGAGAAGATGAAGCTGAAATACGGCTGCGCGTACACCGACAACAACGATATTGACAACTCATTAATGCTCCCCATCGACGCCGAACGCAGCGTGGAGAGCCGCAAGTTCATAGAGATTGTAGAGGGAAGATTGCAGGAAATAATCGAGAATGTGTGGTACCAGGTACCTTCGGAGTATGCCGACCGTCTGCTCGGCGGTATCATCCTGACCGGCGGCGGAGCCAACATGAAGGACATAGACAAGGCATTCCGCAACCATACGCACATTGAGAAGATACGTATCGCGAAGTTCGTGAACCAGACCATCACGTCCAACAATCCCGACATTACAGCCCACAACGGCATGATGAACACCGTGCTGGGACTGCTTGTCAAGGGTGACATGAACTGCGCCGGCGAGGAAACGCCCGAGAACGTAGACCTGTTCAGCGGCGAGAAGACGGCCAAGGCAGGTCCGAAAACGGCTGACCTGCACCAGAATCCGCGCACTCCGGGCGAGATGAGTCCCGGCGTTGTGCAGACCGAAGCCGAGAAGATAAAGGCCGAGGAGCAGCGCCGCAAGGCTGCCGAAGAGGCTGCCAAGCGTGAGGCTGAGGAGGCAGCGCGCCTTGAGGAGGAGCAGAAGAAGGAGCGTAAGAGCATGAAGAACCGCATGGCACGCTTCAAGAACTGGGTTGACAAGTTCATTAAGGAGCCCGACGAATAGGCCTTCTTCACCTTATATTATTAACGAATAAAACACGACAAGATATGAACGAAAGACGTAGTATCGTCGATTTCGGCGAACCTGAAAAGGAGAAAAGCATAATAAAGGTCATCGGTGTAGGTGGCGGCGGCGGCAACGCAGTGAACCACATGTACCGTGAGGGCATACACGACGTGTCGTTCGTGCTGTGCAATACCGACGCCCAGGCCCTCAACGACTCGCCTGTGCCCGTCCATTTGCAGCTCGGCAACGAGGGGCTCGGCGCCGGCAACAAGCCCGAGAAGGCGCGTGAGGCTGCCGAGGAAAGCATTGAGGACGTGCGTAACATGCTCAGCGACGGCACCAAGATGGCTTTCATCACCGCCGGAATGGGTGGCGGAACGGGTACGGGAGCCGCTCCCGTGATAGCCCGTGTGTCAAAAGAATTAGGCATACTTACCGTAGGAATAGTAACGATTCCCTTCCGTTTCGAGGGGGAGAAGAAGATTGACCAGGCTCTCGACGGTGTAGAAGAGATGTCTAAGCACGTCGACGCCCTGCTTGTTATCAACAACGAGCGCCTGCGCGAGATATATCCGGAGTTGTCAATCCTCGACGCTTTCGGCAAGGCCGACGACACGCTGAGCGTTGCAGCCAAGAGTATTGCCGAGATAATAACCGTCCACGGACTTATCAACCTTGACTTCAACGACGTCAAGACCGTGCTGAAAGACGGCGGCGTAGCCATCATGAGCACCGGCTACGGCGAGGGTGAAGGCCGCGTCAAGAAGGCTATCGACGACGCCCTGAACTCGCCCCTGCTCAATGATAACGACATATTCAACTCGAAGAAAATCCTGCTCAGCATATCCTTCAGCGGCGAGAAGGGCAACAACAAGGGCAGCCTGATGATGGAAGAGATGAACGACGTGAACGACTTTATGGCAAAGTTCGACACTAAGTTTGAAATCAAGTGGGGACTTGCCACCGACCCCGAGCTGGGCGACAAGATAAAGGTTACCATCCTTGCCACGGGCTTCGGCATAGAGGACGTTGACGGAATGAACAGCCACATCAAGAAACACACGCAGGAGGAGAACGAGCGTCGCGCCGAGGAAGAGGAGAAGGCGGCCGAGCGCCGTGCACGCCGTGAACGCATATACGGCGGCGACGGCAAGACGTCGAAGTACAAACGCCGTCCCCACATATACATCTTCCGCCAGGAAGACCTTGACAATGACGACGTGATTTCGTCCGTAGAGTCAACCCCTACGTACAAACGTACGCGCCAGGAGCTTGAAGAAATCAAGAATCAGGCCATGGGCAACGTCAAGAAACCTGAGCCCGAGGACAGCAACACCGTACAGGGAACGATAAAGTTTGCTTAAGATAATTAAGAATTAAGAGTTAAGAATTAAGAGAAAATTCCTCTTCCGGCAAGATGGCGTTGCCTTAATTAGCTTAATGCTTCGTTTGCTTTTGATTTTTAACTCTTAATTCTTCACTCTTAATTCTTAATTCCACAAGTCATATTTTCTTAATTCTTAACTCTTAATTCTTAATTAAAATGCTTTTTGAACAAGTAAGTAACGATATCAAGGAGGCCATGAAGGCCCGTGACAAGGTACGTCTTGAGACCTTGCGCAACATAAAGAAAGTATTTATAGAGGCAAAAACGGCGCCCGGAGCTAACGACACTCTCGACGACGCAACGGCCCTGAAGCTGCTCTCTAAGCTGGCAAAGCAGGGCAAGGAGTCGGCCGCCACGTTCACGGCACAAAACCGACAGGACCTTGCCGACGCAGAACTGGCGCAGGTGGCGGTAATCGAGGAGTACCTGCCCAAGCCCCTGACAGAAGCCGAAATAGAGGCCGCCGTTAAGGATATAATCGCCCAGACCGGCGCCCAGGGCATGAAAGACATGGGCCGCGTGATGGGAATGGCCTCAAAGCAGATGGCTGGCCGTGCCGACGGCAGCGTGATTTCTGCCATCGTGAAGCGCCTTCTGGCCTGACATTCACTGCCGCATAACGGTTTGTCCACAGCCGTTATGCGGCATTATTTTATTCGTAACGTTAAGCCGAAACACGCAAAACGGCATTTGATATGGACAGAAAAGAGATTTACGATTGGGCTCAAATCGTTCAATCTGTCATTCTTATATTCAATATGGTGGTGATAATCATTGCCAAAGAGAATGATGTCCTAGTTTTATCTTCATTTATTTTGTTGTTTCTTGTAAGTCTTGTCGCTATCTGTATGGTTGCCAAATGGAAGTTAGGATGGCGTAATTATGAGGCCGTATTTGATGTCATTTGGCTTATCTGGGGCGTTATAGGCATGACGTTTTATATCTGTCCGGAAATCTATTGAATGCCGGTTTCACCGGCTCGGATGGCTGCTTGTTTTCTAATTGACCGTCTTTTGGCTTCCAAAAGGCCATCAATCGCAGGCTAAAAGGCCGTGTTTTAGCGTCCAAAAGACGGCCTTTTATAACGTATTGAGTATCAAGTGAATACGCCGCAGGTCATAAACGGCTTTATCGGAGCCGTGATGTCGGGTATCGGTTGGCCTTTTAGTAGGGTGGCCAGCGGGGCCGACGTTATGGCCGGCGGTGTAGTTTTTACAGGCTGAGGGCATGGCCCGCGAGTGCTAATAAATGATAATTATCGGGGGCGTGGGTATCGGCGTGGCGATATTTTCATTATTTTTGCAGTGTCGGCAAGTGCTGACACGGGGCTGAAAAAACGTCAGTCTCAGGGCGTTGGCACTGTTTTTGCTCCCCGTTTTGCAGAATATCAACTTTAAAAATATACTGTTATGTTAAACAAGAAGATTGAAGAGGCTCTCAACGAGCAGATTAACGCCGAGATGTGGTCGGCCTACTTGTATCTTTCAATGGCTGCTTACTGCCACTCTGCGGGCCAGCCCGGTATGGCAAACTGGTTTGAAGTACAGTTCCAGGAGGAGCAAGACCACGCCAAGATACTGTTCAACTACGTCAACTCACGCAACGGCCGAGTTACGCTGAGGCCTATCGCCGAGGTTCCGACAGAGTGGGACGGCATACTCGACGTGTTCGAGAGCACGCTCAAGCACGAGCAGAAGGTTACTTCGATGATTAACGACCTGTACGCGCTGACGCACGACAAGAACGACTTTGCAACGCAAAGCATGCTGAAGTGGTTTATCGACGAGCAGGTGGAAGAGGAAGAGAACGCCCAGACTATCATCGATAACATCAAGATGATAAAGGACAACGGCTACGGCATTTACATGCTCGACAAGGAGCTTGGAGCACGTACCTATACGCAGGCTGCACCCCTGAGCGGCTCGGCTGAGTAGAATTTAATTAAGAATCAAAAGCTGGGGAATTAAGAATTAAGAGTTAAGAATTAAGAAAGATACTTTTGCTGCAATCTTTGGCAAAGCATATTTTCTTAATTCTTAACTCTTAATTCTTAATTCCCCGGCCCTTGATTTTTAATTTATATCTTATAAGTTTATTCCTTTTTCCTTGAACATCTCAAAGTCTTTTTCGCTTCTCAGCAGGCCGGTTACGGGCACGGCACGGTTGTGGTCGTTAAGATAAACGTATGGCCTGACGGTAAACAGGGAGCTGGCTGCCGAGAGGCTGTCGTTGCGCAGGGGCGTGTCTATGCCGGCGATGGTCAGCATTGTGTGGAACGCCGAGGCGCTCGTGGCTATTCGTTTGGTGCGGTTGGCCGTGAGACTGGCCGTTACCGTAGCGTATCTTTGCCTGTATCCGTCTGACGTCCAGACTATTAGCGGTACGTGAAGTTCGTAATACGAGGGCACGGGCGAGGCGTGCAGGAACAGGCGGCGGCTGTCGTCGAAGATGTTTTCGCCGTGGTCTGACGTGTAGAGCAGAGCCGACACGGCGCCCGTACCGCGCAGTTCTGATATAATCGAGGCCAGCAGGCGGTCGGTGTAACGTATCGTGTTGTCGTACGCATTGACGAGCGACGCCCTGTTCTTTGCCTTCGCCTCTGTTGCGTCATCCGGCGTAAAGGCTGCCGCTTGGCGCGGATAACGCTCGCGGTAGTTGAAGTGCGAGCCGTACGTATGCAGCACAATCAGCTCCTTGCGGCGCCCTTCGGCCAGCACTTTCCTTATCTCGGGCAGCATTGCTTCGTCTCCCTGTGACGGGTCGTAGCCCTTTCTTTCCTTGAGAAATACCCACTGGTCGGCCTCTTCGCCGAAGAAGTCGATGAACGAGTGGTTAGGTAACTGGTTGGATATGAACACCGTATGGAAGCCCGCTTCCTTGAACGCGGTGATTATTCCCTTCTCTTTGTATATGCGGTCATAGTCCTCAGCCGAGGCCGCCGACAGCAACATGGGTACGCTCTTGTGGGTAGTGTTCGACTGTGTCACGGCTTTCGGGAATGCGATTACTCCCTCTTCGTGCGCCAGCATGGGCGTAGTCTCGCGGCCGTAGCCGTACAGACTGAAGCTGCATGCACGCGCGGTCTCGCCTATTACGTAGACGTACACCTCGCGGTCGGCAGCCGGATGGGTGGCCTTGGCGTTGAAAGTGAAGTCTGCCGAGGTATCTGCGTAGCTGTTGGTGGCGCATGTCCGCTCAACCGCCAGCCCTAAGTTGTAGAACACGTTGACGGGATACAGGTGCAGTTCGGCACGATAATCCTTGTCGCTTGCGTACGTTACGCCCAGGCATACGGCGCCCGCGGCAATGCCTACGGCGGCGTAGCGGCGCTGGCGCAGCATGAAGTCGCACGGCAGGCGGTCTTTCCTGCGGATGGAAACGACGGCAAAAACAAGTACCGGAATATAGACAACCACAACGCCGATTACCGCCGGAATGAGGTTGTCAAGGAGTTCGAGAGCCTCTCCAGGGTTGGTTGTCACGAGGTTGAGGAACATGTCAACGGCTATTATAGAGTGCCCGAAGAGGTACAGCAGCACAAGCTGGAAGGCGGCGAAGAAGATGAGCAGGAAGAGTATCCACGTCATCTTGCCCGGACAACGGTTGAGGGTCATCAGCAGCCAGACGGCCGCCACGGGCAGCACTACGTTGGTAACGCATGCCATCAGGCCCATTCTCTCGGTGAGGCAAAGCGCCACATTGGGCAGGGCAAGCACCAATATGGTTATAAAAAAGAGGCTGCGTGCTGACACGCAGGCCTTCAGTATGTCCTTGCAGGGTTTCATTTTATTGGTTGATTACAGTTTGTCTGATGGTTGATAAGCGGCAGCCTGGGACGCCGTTGGCTATATGACGGCCTGCAACAGGCGCCTTTCCGGCTTAGAAAGCCTCGTTGATGTTGAACACGAAGCCCTGTATCCCACTTTTGCCGAAGCCGTAGTCGAGGCGTATGTTGCCGTTTTTCTTGAACTCCCAGCGGTATCCTATGCCCCAGTTCGGCAGCAAACGGTCTGTGTGGATCGAGCTGAACTTGTCGAAAACCGTGCCGACTCCCACCCAGGCTACTACTCCGTTGCGTCGCCAGATGTGCTGGCGCAGCTCTACCTGGGCCTCAAGTTTGTGCTTGTCGCGGTACCTCCCCTTATAGTATCCGCGCATTGTCGACGAGTTGCCAAGCAGCGACATCATTGCCCATGACGGGTTGCCGAAGTTCAGTGTGCCCCGAAGGTCGCCTCCGATTACGGCTCCTTTCCATAGCCTGCCGTACGTGTTGAACCTGAAGTCGGTAGTTATGTAGTCGTATCCGTTGCTAAGAAACTTCGGCCTGAACAGCTGTGTTACCGTGGCGTAGATACCTTTTGTCGGGCGTGTCATGATGTCGCGCGAATCGTATGCCAGCGTGACGCCTATTCCGATGTTCCATACGAGCGGGTCCATGCCTGCCAACAGTTCGGGACGGTCTATCTCCATGGCGTAGGCATAGTCGTAAGTCAGCGTGGGGCCGATGTAAATGTTGCGTGCCACTTGCCACAGGAAGTTGGCCTTTGCGTCTATTTTCCAGCGGGTCATCTCGCTCTCGTTGGAGTCTTCGTTACCCATTTCATAACCTATTCCCCAGAATTTCTCCTTGAAATAGTTGGCCGATACTTCGTATTCTATGCGCCCCTTGCCGTATGGGAACATGTGTGTGCCGAATATGCCGACCGTGTATGAGCTTTTGGTCGTGACGTCTCCGAAGATGGAAACGTTGGACGGTTGCGACAGCGAGTCGCGCCGGTCTTGACGGTAAAGGCCCATGCCGATTATGCCAAGTCCGAATCCCGTGTCCGAGCTGAAGTGCGGTCCGGGCAGCACGCTGAAGTCGAACTTCTTGTGTTTCTTGTTCTTGTTGGTGTTGTTGAGATAGTCGAGCACCCAGTTTATGAGTCCTTTTTTCTTTTTTACCGTGTCAGGCTGTTGCTCTGTAGTTATGGTTGCCGTGTCTTGTCGTTCGCCAACGGGCGTGACGGCTCCTGCCTTGGCCGTGCAAAGCATGAGTAAGGCGGCGAGTAGCAGTCTTGTCATTATATGTTGTTTTGTTACTATCAGTAAACCAATCTTACGTTGTCAATCCAGAAAGTGTTGCCCGGCGAGCCTATGTATGCTCCGCCGTGGCTTGACGAGAACTGTAGGAGCAGGTGCGTGGGCTTCTCGTTAGCGGCGGCCCATCCCGTCTCTTTTACGGGTACGCTCTTGCCTTTGCTGTTGCGGGCGTAGTCGGTCGAGCGTAGTCCCATCGTCGCGGCGTCATAGTGGGGGTTGTTGCGTATGTCGCCATACATTATTTCGTACGTGGCGTCGTTTACCCATCCGTTGGTGCTTTGGCCGTATTTCACCACCACGGTGCCCACCCGTTTGGCTGTGATGTTGCCGTTCTTGTCCTCCGTCCGTTTCTGAAGGTATAGCACTGTTATGGCGTAGTCCTTGCCGGCTATGGTCTTCTTGCTGCTGAATCCGGTCTGTTTCACGCGTGTGGGCGAGCCGGTTGTCTTTACCTTGTAGTCATATCTCAGGGCTTTTGGGTGTCCGCTGAACGGTATTCCGTTGTTCATCGCCTTTGGCCCGTCCTTTGTTCCGGTTATGGGCTCGCGCATGTCGCCCAGGAATATTGAGCCGGCTGCGAGCACGTGCATGTTCATGAGCCCCATCACTTTTACGCTTTCGATGTGCGTTACGAGCTTGGCGCAGTATCCGTTGCCGTGCTTGTCGCGGTAAACCGAGTTGTTGGTCTTTACCACGCCCATTACCTTTGCCATCACGTTGGACGTGCCCCATGGCGAGCCTCCGCCGTTTACGTATGGCTTGTTGCCGTCTATCGTGCGGTTGGGGCCTATCTCGTACAATGTCTTGGTGTTGCCGCCTATGATTCCGGATTCATGGATTTTGCGTATTGTCCATCTGTCCATGTTGCCGTATGAGATGTACACTTCCTTCTCCGTGGCGGCCGCGCCCATCGGCATTAGCGTCATTATGAGCGCCGTTATGATGTTGCAGGCATGTTTCATATCGATTACAAAGTTTTTTCTGAACCCTTTGCAAAGGTATGAAAACTATTTATTATAAAATAGTTTTTGCCTTTCTTTTTGACCTGAAAAGGTTAAAACGGACATATTTCTTGTGAAAACGAACATTTTGTCCATGTTTTAGCCGTTTTTCACTACAGTTGTCATTCCTCTTAATATTCGTTTTCAGGACGTATGTTGCCGTACGCTTTTACTCCGTGGTGGCGTGAGTCGATAGTTGGTGCCTGGCAGACGGCGTTTTGAAAGGCCTTGTCTTGCGTTGTAAAAGGCGGCCTTTTATAGCCTGAAAGACGGTCTTTTACCTTGCAAAAGGCCATCTTTTGCGCGCTTGTCGGTAATATCCTGGTTGTCAGAGGGTTATGTCCGGCCATGCGGCGGGCTATATATGAGGTCTTGGATAGTGGCTGGACGTGTGGCGTCAGAGCTGTCCCGACTCTACCATCAGCACCACACGCTCGGTCAGTCGGTCGGTTTTTTCGGGGTCGTATTTCTTCATGAGACTTGCGCCGAACGCCCACGCGAAGGCTTGGTAGAAGCCGGCCCGTACAGGACTGATGAACGCCCGTATCAAGTCATACGCCGAAGAGTTGCACTCGCGGTAAACAAGTTTGATTAGAAGTTTGCCTTGCGAGTACGACAGTTTCTTCATCCTTGGTGTGTAACGGCGCTTGATGTCGTCCTCAACCCGCTTCATGTGCTCGTCACGCGCCTTCTTGTTGGGCAGCGTCTGCATGTATTCGTAAGTCTCGATGATGATTTTGTTCACCTCCTTTGCTATCGGCAGCACCTTCTTAACGTTGGCCACCAGGCGGTTGTACGCGGCGCGCCGCTTGGCGTTCTTGAACGTCGGCTGCGGATATACGTACACGTTGTTCAGCTCGACGTACTGCAGGCTGTCGCCGTCAACAAGCACTTTGCCTACCTTCACGGTCGGAACGAACGTGGGGTTGTCCATGTCTACAGGCGTGTCCTCGGGCTTTGCGTCGTCAGTTCCGCCGCCGGCCTGGGCAGCGGCAGCCGCCGGAAAAGCCAGCGCCAGCACCCAAATGATGATTGCAACAAGTCTTGTCATGGGTGCAAAAATAATGGTTTTAAGGGAAATACGTTGCGAAATGGGTGTTAAAGTAGATTATAATGTAGTTAAAGAGATTTTCGGGAGTTAAGGAGTTATGTAGTAAAGGAGTTAAGACAAATGACTTGTTAAGTGAAGAGTGAAAAACGAAGAGTGAAGAATTAATTACCTTAACAGGCAAACTTGATTATTCATTTTTCATTATTGATTATTCACTTAACAAGTCATTTGTCTTAACTCCTTTACTACATAACTCCTTAACTCCTGAAAAATTACTTGGAAACCATCCCTTTCGACACTGCCATGAGGCCGTAATACAGCGCCACGCCTGACACGAGTCCTGCCACGACGTCGATAGCGTAGTGCGCCTGTATGTAGACGGTAGACAGGCAGAGGAAGAAATAAAACGGCAGAAGGATGTAGAACATGCGCCTGTTGCCGGTGTGCCATGCCAGCAGCATAAGCACCGTACTTATGCCGACGTGGCTGCTCGGGAACGCGGCCGTGGGGCGTTCGCCCGCCGCCTTGGCGCTCTCTACAAGGTGATAGAACAGTCCGTCCTGGTATCCCGGAGTGGTAAGGCAGTCCTGGTAATAGTTGAAATAGTCGTAAACGTTCGGGAAAATACCCTGTGTTATCTTGCTTATTCCCACTGCCTTATAATAGAACGTAGGCCCGGCTACGGGCAGGAAGATGAATATGAGGTAATAAATGAAGAACGCCGTGAGTACAACGAACGACGCCCGCTCGAACTCCTTGTAGCGGAACAGGAAATAATATACCACCACAAACACAATCATTGGATAGTAAGCGGCGTATCCCATGTGCATAAGCTCGCTCACGACGGCCCACGGCATGTGCTTGCAGAACAGCAAGGCGGGCTGGCAGCCGAACACGTCCTGCTCCCATTGGGCGAACACATGGTCGAGATTAGGCAGCATGCGGTTAATCTCATAAGTATCCGGATACCACCATCCGAGCAGCGCCAGCTGTACCGTTATGCGCAGGAAGAGCGTAAGGCGGCACGGCAGCATGCGGTAAACGGCCCACATCGCCACCGTAATGAACGCCACCCTGATTCGTCCCCAAATCATGGCGTCGGGGTTTTCGAGCTTCGTGTATGTAAAGAAAACTATCAACAGGGTCAGCGCAAGATAGCCTACCATTACCCACTCCAAGGGCAAAAGACCTTTCTTGGGCTTCTTGTTGATGGTGAAAAGCTGCTTTATGAACTTTATCATTTGTATGGTTTTACGGTTATATGGTGTTCGGTCTTACGGCGTTGCAGCGTTGCTCTATTGAGTTTTGGCGGCCCTGCAACATCTAAAACTTATGGCCGAAAAACTCCGGAGGCCTTATAGCCATCCGTTATCTTTATACCACCTGATTGTCTCTTTCACTCCGTCAATCAGGTTGTAGCGTGGCTTGAACCCCAGTTCTGTCTCTGCCGGCGTAATGTCGCACCGCCAGTTGCGTTGCCGCATTATCTTGTATTTGTCGTTGTTGAGCGCCGTCATGCGTCCCGTCAGCCTTCCGGCAACCTCTCCGCAGGCTGTTATCGTGCGCAGGAGCCATAGCGGAGCCTTGACGCGCAGCAGCCACGGGCGTCCAAGTTCATCGTGTATCAGGTCGCTGAAAGCCCTTGACGAATACACGTTACCGTCACTGATGAAGTAACGGCGGCCGACGGTGCCGTGGTCGAGGGCGAGGAATACAGCCTGGACTACGTCCTTGACGAATATGAAAGTGAGGTCTTGCGGCTTCAGTCCGGCGGCAAAGTCGACGTGGCGGCTTATGCTTTGCGCCATCATGAAATAGTCTTTCTCCCTCGGTCCGTACACCCCCGTTGGCCTTAACACTATGAAGGGCAGGTTCGGGATGGCATCGAGCGCATGCTCGGCGGCCAGTTTGCTTTGTCCGTAAGCCGTGTCAGGGCATGGCGTGTCGGCGTCGGTTATCTCCGTGTATGGGCGTTTCTCCCTTACGGGACCGCACACGCTGAGGCTGCTTATGAACACAAAACGCTCCAGGTTGCCGCAAACGGCGGCCGCGGCGCGTGCCAGGTTCTCGGTGCCGCGGGTGTTAATGCGGAAGAAGTCGTCGGCGTGGAGGCACTTTGTGGCGCCCGCAGCGTGGACTATGTAGTTGAAGTTGTGGCCCGAGAGCTGTCTCTCAAGATTGTCGGGGTCGTCAAGATTAAGCTCGATGAAGTGTATCCTGCTGTCTGCGAGATACTTCCTCGAGCTGCTCTTGCGTACCGCCGCCCATGTCTCGAAGCCCCTCCTTAGGGCCTCCTCGACGATAAAGCTGCCTATGAAACCGCTTGCTCCGGTCACTAAAATCCTCTTCATTCGTAGTTACGGATAATAATAAACGGGCGCAAAGTTAATCAAAAATTCCGATAATTGCCGTAGTTGTGCCGATTTATGCCCAATGTTTCAATATTATTACAATATTTTTCGGATTGCCCCTGTTGACCGGCCGTATTCACTTACCTTATTATACTGAGCGTGAATCCTGCCGAACCGCCGCCTGCCGGGGTTATCCACGGCATGAAGCTGATGTCGGGCATGGTGCCTTTACCCTGCATCCTACGGCACGGGTTGCCTGCAAACAGGCCTATCACCTCATTTACGGGGTCGATTATGAAGGCCACTATGTTGCCCCATGCGCGCGAACCCCACAACCGGTAGCCGTCGCTTACGATCTTGCGCTTCAGCTTATAGAACACCTCACCGAGCAACAAGCCCGACAACGGAGTTAGTATGAGGTCCTGTATCGACGGTTTTTCCATAAAGGCTTCTATGCCGTATTCCCAGAAAATCGTGGATATGGCCGTGCAGTACAGGAACGAGCCGAGCTGGTTGAAGCCGATACTGCGGGCGCCCATGTAGTAAACGGCCCCGGCATACGGGTGGAGTATGTAGTTGAAGATGAAGTTGTCGCCGTCCCATACGGGGCCTTTCCTAACGTGATAGCTCCATCTTTTCCAGAAGGGTATCGACGTTATCCGTTCTTTGTTCCATGCCGTGGCGTTCTCGGGGAGCAGCTGCAGCACGCCGAGGGTGGCCACGCCTCCGGCGAAGAGCACTCCCGTGTGCAGCCACATGCGTTTCCAGTCGGGATGGCTCAGCGTCTTTGAGTAGGGCAGGGCGTAGAGGTTAGGTTTTGTTTCGGCTTTTTTTGCCAGGGTGTCAGTCTTCGACCTGCGTTCTTCGCGGCACGAGTCTATCGCCAGAGTGTCTGTTTCGGCTTTTGCCGACACGGCTCCAGCGTTGACCGTCAGCAGAAGAAATATCCTGAATATGCCTTTACGAAACTTTCCCATTGTTGTCTTCATTATGTTTGCTAATAGTTATGAGCAGGCTTTTTTGTTTGTGCAAACTTAATGAAAACGCTTTAAACGGGTCGTGCCAGTAGTTATAAAAAAGGTGGAGAAAACTTAATAATAATATAAAGTTTTCCTGTTTTACGCATTTGTTGGTCTGTTTTTCTCCGTGAATAGTTTGTTGCCGTGCAGCCGTCAGGCCGTTAGTTATAGAAAAGCTCCCCTGCCACGGCTTCACAGTCTGGCGCAGGGGAGCGTATCATTGAGTTGAATAAATGGATTCAAGTGTTATTTTACGTATTCCGAGAAGTCGGTAAGGCGCATGTCGCCCTTGCGCGCCAGCGTGTCGTGCAAGGCGAACGCGGCGGTGAGGCAGTGGCGGGTGTGCCCGCCCTTGGCTATCTTCAGATATTCGCGCAGCAGCGGTCTGTAGTCCGGGTGGGCGCAGTTCTCGATGATGAGGTTAGCCCTTTCCTCCGGCGATTTGCCGCGAAGGTCGGCTACGCCCTGCTCGGTAGCTATTACGTTTACGTCGTGCTCGGAGCTGTCCTGGTGGCTTACGAAGGGTACGATGGAGCTTATCAGTCCTCCCTTTGCCGTCGACGGACAGGTGAAGATACTGATGTATGCGTTGCGCTCGAAGTCGCCCGAGCCGCCGATACCGTTCATCATCTTCGTGCCTGATATGTGTGTGGAGTTGGCGTTGCCGTAGAGGTCAACCTCGATGGCGGTGTTTATTGCGATGACTCCGAGCCTCCTGATTACCTCTGGCGAGTTGGATATCTCGCTGGGGCGCAGCGTCAGGTGCTGCTTGAAGTAGTCCATGTTGTCGTAAATCTGCTTGAGGCATTCGTTGGAGACGGTCAGCGAGCATGAGGATGCGTCCTTGACGCGGCCCTCGAGCATCATTCCGACCACGCTGTCCTGAAGAACCTCGGTGTAGATGTTGAAGTCGGGCACGCTCTTCTCGTGTCCCAGGGCTCCAAGTATGGCGTTTGCCGTACTGCCCACGCCGCTCTGCAGTGGCAGGAACGACGGCGGGATTACGCCTCGGCGCATGTCGTTGACAAGGAATTGGGCCACGTTATGTCCGATTTGGTCGGTTATAGGGTCGGCCGCCTTGAAAGCTCTCGCCTCGTCGGGGATGTTGCATTCAACAACGCCTACAATCTTCTTGGCGTCGATTTCGACGTAAGGCGTGCCGATGCGATCGTTTACGTGCGTGATGGGTATCGGTTGCCGCATGGGCGGGTCGAGTGGTTCGTACACGTCGTGCAGGTACATCGCCTCGGGGCTGTGGAACGTGTTGAGCTCCAGTATCACGTGCTTGGCCAGGCGTGCCACCGTCGGGCTTATGCCTCCCGCTGCCGTTAGATAGGCGCGGCAGGTAGTTTCGCCCTCCTCGATACCGCATACTTCGAGTATGGCCCAGTCTATTTCGCCCATGAATCCGTAGCGAAGCTCCTGCGCCATCTGGCTCAGGTGGATGTCGTTATAGGCTATCTCGCCCGCGTTGACGTGCTTGCGGAAGTCGCTGTTCGTGGTGTATGGCGCGCGGTAGCGTATCGCCTGCGCATTGGACAGGTCGCCGTCGGCGCTTTGTCCTGTCGATGCGCCGGTGAAAAGGCCAATCTTGAACTCGCGCCCGGCCTCGTGCTCGGCCTGCGCCTTCTTGGCAAGCTCCTTGGTTACGGCCTTCGCCGTGCCGGCCGGAGTGAATCCGCTGAGGCCTATGTTCTCGCCGTTACGTATCATTGCGGCCGCCTCTGCCGCCGTCATGCGTGTGTATGTCATATTGAAATTATTTAGGTTTATGCTTCAGTCAGTGTTGATAGCGGTGGCAAAGGTAATAATTTTTTCGCAACAAAAGCCTCATGACGTGATATATTTTTAAGTTGGCGGCCGTATATTGCCGCATTGACGGCACGCCCGTAGCCGCCGTTTCGTGACGCCGTTTGCCGTCGGTTTTCACACAAAACGTAATGCCTTGATAATCAATGGATTACTTACAGCCTTGCGAAAGGCCGTCTTTTGGCTTGTAAAAGACGGCCTTTTAGCGCGCGATTGACGGCCTTTTGGAAGGCGAAAGGCGGTCTTTTGGAAATCAAGGGAAAACTTTACTTCATGCCGCTGAAATGAAAATAAAATTCGTTTCTATCGTTTTTATTTTGCGTTTCGCACGATTTACACTAATTTTGTAGCTTGAACAAAAAACAGGAGAACCATGGAACAGAACTTTTTAATCTACAATACACTTACGCGAAGGAAGGAACGCTTCGAGCCGCTGCACGCTCCAAACGTTGGAATGTACGTGTGCGGCCCTACCGTTTACGGCGACCCGCACCTGGGCCACGCCCGCCCCGCAATCACGTTTGACGTGCTTTTCCGTTACTTGAAGCACCTTGGATATAAGGTAAGGTACGTGCGCAACATCACCGACGTGGGCCACCTTGAGCACGACGCAGACGAAGGCGAGGACAAGATAGAGAAGAAGGCCCGCCTGGAACAGCTCGAGCCGATGGAGATTGCGCAGTATTACACCAACCGCTACCATGACGCCATGGCCGCCCTCAACGTGCTGCCGCCCAGCATTGAGCCGCACGCCACGGGCCATATCATAGAGCAGGAGGAGCTGGTAAAGCAGATAATCGACAACGGCTACGCCTACGAGAGCAACGGAAGCATATACTTCGACACGGCGAAATACAACAAAGACCATAAGTACGGCATACTCTCCGGCCGCAACCTTGACGACGTGAAGGACGCCAGCCGACAGCTTGACGGAGTGGGAGAGAAGCGCAACCAGGCCGACTTCGCATTGTGGAAGAAGGCCCAGCCGGAGCATATCATGCGCTGGCCGAGCCCCTGGAGCGACGGATTCCCCGGCTGGCACTGCGAGTGTACGGCTATGGGCCGCAAGTATCTGGGCGAGCATTTCGACATACACGGCGGAGGAATGGACCTCGTCTTCCCGCACCACGAGTGCGAAATAGCGCAGGCCGTGGCCTCGCAGGGCAGCCAGATGGTGAAGTACTGGATGCACAACAACATGATAACCATCAACGGCCAGAAGATGGGCAAGAGCCTCGGCAACTTCATTACGCTCGAGCAGTTCTTCAAGGGAGAGCACAAGCTGCTGTCAAAGGCCTACTCGCCCATGACGATACGCTTCTTCATACTCTCCGCCCACTACCGCGGCACGGTGGACTTCTCCGACGAAGCCCTGCAGGCCAGCGAGAAAGGACTGGCCCGTCTGCTTACGGGCATTGCCGACCTGAAGCGTATCAAGCCGTCAGCAGAGAGCGACGCCCAGGTGAAAGAGTTTGTAGCGGCTCTGCGCCAGAAGTGCTACGACGCCATGAACGACGACATGCAGACCCCCGTGGTGATAAGCATTCTCTTCGAGGCTTGCCACCTTATTAATACCATAATCGACCATAAGGCCGCCATATCCGCGGCTGACGCCACCGAGCTTGAGACCGTAATGCGCCTCTTCGCGTTCGATATCCTCGGACTGCGCGAGGCCGAAAGCGGTGGCAGCAAGGAGCGAGAAGAAGCCTTCGGCAAGGTAGTCGACATGGTGCTCGACCTCCGCGCCAAGGCAAAAGCCGCCAAAGACTGGGCCACAAGCGACCGCATACGCGACGACCTGGCTGCCGCCGGCTTTGAGGTTAAGGACACCAAGGACGGCTGTGTGTGGCGACTCGATATTTAGTTGACGAGCAGACACTTTTAGTCAACGAGTAGACAAGGGACGAGCAGACAAGGAGATTTGCCATGAAAACAAGTGTTTTTAAAAGCATGAAATACGCGCTTATGGATTTAATCCGTAAGTCAAATCTCCTCGTCTGCTTGTCCCTTGTCTGCTTGTCAACTTGTTTTCTTGCCTGCACTTCAGGCAAGAAAACCTACGTTATAGGCGTTTCACAATGCAGCGAGGACAGCTGGCGCATGAAGCTTAATGACGAGTTGCGCGACGCAACGTATCTTCACGACAACGTGGAGCTGCACGTTGTCTCCGCCGACGACAACGACAAGCATCAAATAAGGCAGATAAACGCCTTCATGAAAGAGGATGTAGACCTGCTGATTGTTTCGCCGAACCAGATGAACACGGTAACTCCGGCCATCGACAGAGCCTATGACAGCGGCATACCCGTAGTCCTCTTTGACCGTAAGACGGATTCAGGCAAGTACACGGCGTTCGTCGGAGCGGACAATGAAAAGATAGGACGCACCATCGGAGAGTATATCGCAACGCGTCTTGGAGGCAAGGGCACGGTGGTCGAGATACGTGGACTTGAAGGCTCGTCGCCGGCTATCGAACGCCACAAAGGATTCGTCTCGGCCATCAGGAAGTATCCCGGCATACGCCTGTTGGCCAGCGAGAGTGGCACTTGGCTACAGCAAAGCGGCGACTCGGTGGCTGCCAAGATGTTCGCAAGAGGTATCGTGCCGGATTATGTTTTCGGCCAGAACGACCGCATGGCGCACGGTGCATGGCTGGCTGCCAGGCGCTGCGGACTGGAGGGAAGAATACGTTTCGTTGGTATTGACGCGCTCCCCGGAGAGGGCGGAGGCATTGAGCTGGTGCGCGACGGAGTGCTTGACGCGTCTTACATATACCCTACGCGCGGCGACATCGTCATGCAGCAGGCGCTCAGCATACTTGAAGGCCGCCCCTATGAGCGTGACCTTTACATGAAGGCGGCACTCGTTACCAAGGACAATGCGGAGACAATGCTGATGCAGGCTGAGGAGATGAGCCACATCAGCGACCAGCTGGAGAAGCTCCACAGGCGCGTTGACTTTTTCTTTACGCAGTACAGCCACCAAAAGGTTTACTTCCTGCTGTGCGCCATAATCCTTTTACTTGTTATCGTGGCGTTCGCCGCTTTCAACCGCATGGTTATGGTTAGGCGGCGCATGGAGCGCGAGACGGCGGAGGCGAAGATGGCCTTCTTCACCGACATGAGCCACGACCTGCGCACTCCGTTGACGCTGATTGCCGACCCGGTGGAGCGTATTCTCGACGACGAGAACCTTACCGGGAGGCAGAGGCACATGCTCGGCATAGTAAGGCGCAACGCTGCGCTGCTGCTTAAGCTGGTCGGCGAAATACTGGATTTGCGCAAAATACAGGGCGGCAAGATGGATTTGACGGTGACGGAGTTCAACCTCGCCGACGCAGTAAGGCTGTGGGTGGACGACTTCAAGCCGCTGGCCGCGTCGTATGAGGTGACAATCGTGCAGAAGGCCGACGGCGACCTGACCGTCAAGGCCGATTATTATAAGGTGGAGCGCATCTGCTACAACCTCATAAGCAACTCCCTGAAATACAACCGCAAGGGCGGAACGGTGACGGTGGAGGCCGTCCGCCGGGGCGGCAGCGTGGAAATAACGGTGGCCGACACGGGCGTAGGCATACCCAAGGATGTGGTAAGCCGCGTGTTCGACAAGTTCTACCGCGTGCGCGGCGGAGGCTCGGGCACGGGCGTGGGGCTGGCCGTTGTCAAGGCGTTCGCTGAGCTTCACGGCGGCCGTGTGTCGGTGAAGAGCGTCGAGGGCGAAGGCTCGGAGTTCAAGGTTGAGCTTCCGCAGAAAGTGGAAAATGCCATACTATCAACACCCGACACCCTCTCCAAACATCCCGAAGGAAGGGAACCGGATATGCAAAAGCAGCGAAAGGCGTGGATAGAAGACGTTGATGACGATATTGACGGCAACCGTCAAGGCATGTCAAGCTCCCTCACTTCGGGAGGATTGGGCTATGTTGCAGAGCCTGACGGAACGTCGGCGTCACGTCCTTTGGCCCTTGTTGTCGATGACAACGCAGATGTGCGCGAGTACGTTGCGCATCTGCTTGGCGGCGAATATGACGTGCGCCAGGCAGCCGACGGCAAGGAAGGGCTTGGCATGGCGCTGAAAACCGTGCCCGACCTCATAGTGTGCGACGTGAAGATGCCCGTCATGGACGGCCTCGAGATGTGCCGCCGCGTCAAGGCGGAGACGGCTACCAGCCATGTGCCCGTAATACTGCTGACATCCAACGCGCAGGAAAACCAGCGCGCCGAGGGCTACGACTCCGGTGCCGACGCTTACATAACAAAACCTTTCTCAAGCAAAGTGCTGCTCTCGCGCGTGCGCAACCTGCTGGAGAACCGCAAGCGGCTGAAGTACGTTTACGCGTCAGGCGCGGACGACGAGGCAAGGGACGAGGCCGACCCCGACAGCCGCTTCATGGCCGACTTCGGCCGCGTGGTGCGCGAGCGCATGTCAGACTCCAGCCTGAGTGTCGAGACAATAAGCTCCGTCCTCGGGCTTAGCCGCGTGCAGATGTACCGCAAGGTGAAACAGCTTACGGGTCAGTCGCCAGTCGAAATAATACGCGTCACGCGCCTGAAGAAGGCCGAACGCCTGCTGAAGACCACGCAGATGACCGTCTCCGAGATATCTTACGACGTTGGTTTCTCGTCTCCCTCTTATTTCTCAAAGTGCTTCAAGGACTACTTCGGAGTGCAGCCGGGCGAGATGCGCGAAACATACTGAAAACCATCAATTCCCCTATGGCTTTGCGAAAGGCCGCCTTTTAGAGGCTAAAAGGCGGCCTTTTGCAGTGTAAAAGACCGTCTTTTGCAAGCCGAAAGGCGGCCTTTTGCAAACCTGACGGTAACTGTCTGGCTGTCAATGACATACGGACGGGCGTATGACTGGCCGCCGGGCGGTGTGAAAAATCGTTCAAAACGTATCAAATTTGTTGCATGAACGATTTTTTATACGTGTTGAAATGATATTGCAACGCTTGGATTTTAATGTACTATAACTTTGCGGCGAATGAAACGATTTTATTGTTTACTAACCAAAAAACAACGCATTATGGTAAAACACATTAAAAGAATGTTACTAAGCGCAGTGTTCCTCGTCGTCGGCACGGCGGCTTTCGCCCAACAGCAAATGGACGTCAGCGGCACCGTGAAGGACGAGACGGGCGAAACCATCATCGGTGCCTCGGTGGTGGAGGAAGGCACAAAGAATGCCACAGTGACCGACTTTGACGGCAACTTCAAGTTGAAGACGGCACAGGGAGCCAAGCTCCGAGTATCTTACATAGGATACACCACCATTACGGTGAATGCCGCTCCGAGCATGAATATTGTGCTCAAGGAAGAAAACACCACGCTCAACGAGCTTGTAGTGACGGGTTATACCACCCAGCGCAAGGCCGACCTGACAGGTTCTGTGGCCGTAGTCTCGACCGACGAGCTTAAGACCAGTCCCGATGCAGACCCGATGCGCGCCCTGCAAGGCCGCGTGCCCGGAATGACAGTGACAGGCAACGGTTCGCCTATCGGCACGGGAACCGTCCGCATCCGTGGCGTAGGCTCAATCAATTCGTCGCAAGACCCTCTGTTCATCATCGACGGCGTGCCCACAACGGCATCGCTCAACTCTCTCAACACCAACGACATCGAGTCGATGCAGGTGCTGAAGGACGCAGCATCGGCCTCAATCTACGGTTCTCGTGCGGCCAACGGTGTAATCATCATCACCACCAAGCAGGGCAAGAAGGGCGGCAAGGTAAAGGTTGACTTCTCTGCCAACCTTACCGCTTCGTTCTACACCTCGCAGTCGATGATGAAGCTAAGCAACACCAAGGACTATGCCACCGCAATGGTGCAGGCAGCCCTCAACGACGGCATCGACCCTGCGACGTATGCAGCTGGCTTCGGACTTGACATCAACGCAGCCGCCGGTACTCCTATAACTGCATATGACCCAGCTACCGGCCAGTATGTAAATTACACTGTGAACGGCCGCTACGACGGCTTCATCAACGCCAACAAGACCATGCGTTACTCTGATACCGACTGGCTGGACGAAATCTCACGTACAGGTTTCTCGCAGAACTATGACCTTTCCATCTCAAATGCCACAGACAAATACTCGGCAATGTTCTCCCTCGGTTACAAGAAAAACAACGGAATATTGAAATACACCTCGTTCGAGAACATCGCGGCCCGCATCAACACATCTTATAATATAAACAAGATTTTGAAGGTAGGCGAGAACTTCACGCTCACGTGGTCGCGCCAGGTTGACAGTGCCCCGATGGAGAACGCGCTGAAGATGCCACCCATCGTGCCCGTGTATGAGACTGACGGAAAGACCTTCGCCGGCCCTGTAGGCAGCATGTCCGACAGGCAAAACCCGCTCCGCCAGATGTATGACAACCGCGACAACCATCTCGACTACTGGCGTCTCTTCGGCAATGCTTATGTGGAACTGAAGCCAATTAAGGGTCTTACGCTCCGCTCGAGCTTCGGCATAGACTTCTACACGTCGTTCATACAGTCGCTGACGTACACCTTCCATTCCGACCGTGTGAGCAACGACACTCCGAGCGCGACGCTCTCAAACAAGAACGACCTTAACTGGACTTGGTCCAACACGGCCATTTACGATTTCACCATAGCCGACAAGCACCGCTTCACCGTACTCCTCGGAGCCGAGATGATGAAGCAAAGCAGCATCGACTGGTCGGGTTACAGCGAGGGATTTTTCATTGAGAACCCTGACTACATGTGGCCAAACGCCGCTACGGGAGCGCAACGCGTAAGCGGAGCGATGGTTGGTTACCGTCTCGCTTCTTTCTTCGGAAAGGTTGACTACAACTATGACGACCTCGTGCTGGCGTCAGTCACGGTACGCCGCGATGGTTCTTCGCGTTTCGGAAATGACAACCGTTGGGGTACTTTCCCGGCAGCTTCGCTCGGTTTGCGTGTGTCCAAGTGGATTAAGGCTGACTGGCTCGACGATTGGAAAATCCGTGCTTCATGGGGTATGACCGGTAACCAGGCCATCGACAACAACGCACAGTTCGGCCTTTATGTGGCTGACTACGGCCTTGACCGCGTAACCTCTACGGCTTACGACATCCTGTTGCAAGGTTCAGGCACGTTCCCTTCAGGCTACCGTGTCACCCAGCTGGCCAACCCCAACCTTAAATGGGAGACTGCCAAGCAGTGGAACGTAGGTACAGACTTCACTCTCTTTGGCAGCACTTTGTATGGTTCTATCGACTGGTACATCAAGGATGTTGAAGACATGCTTATCAATCCGGCCTATATCGGAACAAAAGGCGAGGGCGGAGCGATGTGGATGAACGGCGCGTCACTGCGCAACTGGGGTATGGAGTTCCAGCTCGGTTACCGCAAGACTCTGCCCTGCGGCCTCGGCCTCGACATCAACGCGAACGCCGACTTCTACCGAAACAAGGTGACATACCTGCCCTCTGTGGCCACTGGTTCATATGCACATACAACGAAGGAAAACCTAATCCAGTCGGGTGCGTCTTACGGTTCGATTGTAGGTTACGTAGTGGAGGGCCTCTTCCAAACCCAGGAAGAAGTTGACGCTTCAGGCCAGACTGGAGCGCGCTTGGGCGGACTTAAGTTTGCAGACCTCGACGACAACGGTGTAATCAACGCCGACGACCAGGATTGGATATACGACCCCGTGCCCCTGTTTTCATACGGATTGAACGTGGCTCTTACTTACAAGGGCTTTGACTTCTCGATGTTCTGGCAGGGAGTGTGTGACAAAGACGTGTACAACAACCAAAAGTTCCAGACTGACTTCTGGTCGGCCAACGACCCGGGCATGAACAAAGGTGTGCGCATACTTGACGCATGGAACACCAATAACACCAATTCAAGCATTCCGAGGCTTACTACAGTCAACAGCGCAGAGGAAGTCCGTGCATCGAGTTACTTTGTGGAGAACGGCTCATACCTGAAGCTCCGCACCCTGCAAATAGGCTACACGCTGCCTGCAAGATTCATATCCAAGCTGAAGATGACCAGCGCGCGTGTTTATCTCTCCGGCCAAAACCTTTGTACTATCAAGAGTTCAAGCCTCACGTGTCCCGACCCCGAGAACCCGGATTGGAACTACCCTCTGTCTACATCGGTATCGTTCGGACTTCAATTAAGTTTCTAACAACATAGCAAATACGATAATGAAAAAGATATATAACGTTCTGGCAGCTTGCGCAATGGGTCTTGCGCTTACGGGCTGCGACGATTTCCTTGACTACACTCCTACCGCAGTGGTCAACGAGGAACAGGCAATGTCAGACCCGGAGGGCATGGTCACATCGGCTTATGCCATGCTTGGCGACTGTTACTTCGAGTATCCGTTCAACCTTTTTGCATACGGCGACATCACGTCTGACGACTGCATGAAGGGAGGCGGACAGATAAACGACACGGAGTATTGGGCTTTGGACACGTGGGTTTCTGTCACTCCGTCAATGCCGGGGCTGTCAGACCAGTTGTGGTACCGCCTCTATTGCGCCGTATCACGCTGCAACCGTGCCATCATTTCGCTCAACCGCTACGGCGTGAGTGTGCTTGGCGAGGAGACCACGCGCCAGCGTTTGGCTGAGGTTAAGTTCCTCCGCGCGCACTTCTACTTCAAGCTTGTGAACCTTTACAGGCAAGTGCCATGGATTGACGAGAAGGTGGAAGAGGAAGGCACACAGGAGAAGACAAGGAACGACGAGTTCACTTACGACCAGCTGTTCCACAAGGTTATCGACGATTTCAAGGAGGCTTACAACGTTCTTCCTGTAAAAGCGCCGAAGACTGACGCACGCGCCAACAAGATTGCCGCTGCCGCTTATCTTGCAAAATGCTACCTTACGCTGGCTTACGGCGACGGCTATGAGAAGAGCAACGGTGTTGACCACATTAATAAAGAGTATATGGACAGCGTGATTTATTACACCAATGACGTTGTAAAATCTGACTACGGCTACCTCGATGACTATGGAAACATCTTCCTGCCGGACTACAAGAACAGCAAGGAGTCAATCTTCGCTGTGCAGACTTCAGACTATGAGGACGACCATACGACCTTCGGGCGTGCCAACTGGTCTAACATATTGAACGGCTGTTTCGGCATTTGGACGAAAGGACACGACTTCCACAAGCCGTCGCAAGACCTCGTAAACGCATTCAAGACACGCAACGGACTGCCCATGTTCGACGAGTATGACGACACGAATGACTACCCGATTAACGGCCAGCCTACGTCACAGAAGTGGGACCCAAGGCTCTTCCATACTGTAGGCATGCCTACTTTCCCTTACAAATATGAAGAACAGTACACCCTGACGATGGCCAACACGCGCGACTACAACGACTACGGCTTCTACACCTCGATGAAGGAAGTGCCCCAACGCTCGAAGGGCGAGACATACAACGGCGACTGGCAGGCCTTCGCAATGAACGACTACGTGCTGCGCTACACCGATGTCATGCTGATGAGGGCCGAGGCTTTTGTAGAGCTAGGACAGCTTCATGATGCTTTCCTGATAGTGAATGATATCCGCCGCCGCGCCGCCAACTCTATGGGACATATAGAGTATGCCGCAGACCAGTGCAATATAGCCGAATACCCGGAGTCTCCTTACTTCACAGACCAGAGTATGGCACGTGAGTGTGTGCGGTGGGAACGCCGCCTGGAGATGGCCATGGAGAACGGACGCTTCTTCGACCTGCGCCGCTGGGGCGTGGCTTCACAGGTAATCAACGATTACTTCAAGAAGGAGAACGGTGCCTGGTACAGCATTTACGACCATAACGGCGACCTCATGCCGGGTGCTCCGAAGCTTGAACCAGACCCTGAAACGGGTGTCGTGAACTCGAACATACCTCACGGACAGTATTATGAAGGTGCTGTGTTCACGCCGGATAAAAACGAGTTCTTCCCCGTTCCGTACAACCAGATGTACTACATCCCCGGCCTGTATGTGCAGAACAAGAACTATTGACGGCAGCTGTGCGGCATATGGAGATGCCTTGAGGCAGCCATGCTGGAAGCCGTTTTCTATCCGTTTTTGTAAATACTTGAAACCCAATAGGTTACAATCCTGTCTGTAAAAGGTGGCCTTTTGGCCTGCAAAAGGCCACCTTTTAGAAACCAAAAGACCGTCTTTTGCCCTGCGAAAGACCGTCTTCAGCAAGGTGGCCATCCAAGGTCTGTGCAATGAGCCGTGCCGCCATGTTTAACTATACAAATGCAATCAACATTGATTATGAAAACAAGAAACAGTTTATATGCCATATTTTTATGTGCAGCTCTCAGCCTGTCGGGCATTAACGCACAGGCCGAGTCGAAGCTCACGGTCAATTATCTGGCCAACGAACAGAACATCCTGTCCGTCAGCGAGGCGCCGCGCTGCCTGTTGCTGCCCGTACAGGACGACGCGCCCGAGGCCAAGCTGTGCGTCGTCGAGGCCAACATGCCTGTAACTACGGTGATGAACGTGCGCCTGGCGCGCGAGCGTGTAGACTACTATGTGCCGCTCGACCTCTCGGCCTTTATCGGCCGCGACGTCAAGGTAGACGTGCAGGGTATGCCCCAAGGCTCGCTTTGCTGGAAGGAACTGAAGCTCTCCGACACGTTCGACATGACGAACAAGGAGAAGTACCGTCCGCTGTACCACCACACTCCAGCCTACGGATGGATGAACGACCCTAACGGAATGTTCTACAAGGACGGCGTGTGGCACCTGTATTTCCAGCACAATCCCTACGGCTCTACGTGGGGCAACATGCACTGGGGGCACTCTACGTCTACCGACCTGGTGCACTGGCAGTACGAGGGCGACGCCCTGCTGCCCGACGCCTGGGGCACGGTGTTCAGCGGTTCGGCCGTAGTTGACACTGACAACACCGCCGGCTTCGGCCCCGGTACGATAGTGGCTTTCTACACGTCGGCCAAGCCTACGCCTTGGGGCGACGCCCAGATGCAGAGCATTGCGTACAGCACCGACGGTGGAAAGACCTTCACCAAGTACGCCGGCAACCCCATACTGACCTCCACCGAGCGCGACTTCCGCGACCCGAAGGTGTTTTGGTACGCCCCCGGCAAGCATTGGGTGATGCTCCTTGCGGTAGGTCAGCAGATGCAAATCTTCTCTTCAAAGAACCTGAAAGAATGGAAGCACGAGAGCGACTTCGGCCTGAAGCAGGGCGCGCACGGCGGCGTGTGGGAGTGCCCCGACCTCGTTGAGCTGCCCGTAGAGGGCACTAAGGAGAAGCACTGGGTGCTCGTATGCAACATCAACCCCGGCGGCCCGTTCGGTGGCAGTGCTACGCAGTACTTCGTGGGGACGTTCGACGGCAAGAAGTTCACCAACCAGTTCCCCACCAAGACCAAGTGGATGGACTACGGCAAGGACCACTACGCCACCGTTACTTTCCACAACGCGCCTGACGGACGCTGCGTAGCCCTCGGCTGGATGAGCAACTGGCAGTACGCCGCCGTGGTGCCTACGAAGCAGTACCGCTCGGCCAACACCATAGCGCGCGACCTTACCCTGTACCGCCAGGACGGCGACCTGCTGCTCAGGAACGCGCCTTCAAAGGAAATAGAGGCCGCCCGCAAGGACGCGAAGAGCATCAAGAAGTTCAACGTAAGCGACTCTTACAGCATCGAGAATCTGCTCGACGGCAACGACGGTGCTTACGAAATAGAGATGGAAATCAAGAGCAACGGCGCGCAGAAAATCGTCTTCACCCTGCTCAACGGCAAGGGCGAGAGCGTCCTGATGTACTATGACACAGCCATGCGGCAGTTTGTCATGGACAGAAGCAACAGCGGCGAGACCGCGTTTAGCCGCGATTTCCCGGCCATGACGGCGGCACCTGTGGGCGAAGGCGACGACTTCACGCTGCGTCTTTTCGTCGACCGCTCCAGCATCGAGGCCTTTGGTGACGGCGGAAAGTTCGTTATGACCAACATAGTGTTCCCCTCCGAGCCTTACAACAAGATGAAGTTCGAGTCCGTTCGCGGCTCGTTCACCGTGAAAAAGATGAATGTGTATAGAATAGGAGCCCCCTCCCGGCCTCCCCGAGGGGCGGAGAACTGACGCGACGGGGCCACACAATAATCAATTAGTAATCAACAATTAAACAATATCTTATGGAAACTTTACACACCTCCCCACGGGGAGGACGGGAGGGGGCTTCCCCTTATATAAAGCTGGTGCCCGTGATGTTCTGCTTCTTCGCAATGGGTTTTGTCGACCTTGTGGGCATCGCCTCCAACTATGTGAAGGCAGACCTTGGGCTTGATGACGCCGTAGCCAACGTGTTCCCGTCGATGGTGTTTTTCTGGTTCCTCATCTTCTCCGTGCCAACGGGCATGCTGATGAACCGTATCGGGCGCAAGAATACGGTGCTGCTGTCGCTCGCCGTCACGATTGTTTCGCTTGCCTTGCCGCTTTTCGGCGACGGCTTTTATGTGATGTTGGTGGCGTTCTGCCTGCTCGGAATAGGCAACGCGTTGATGCAGACGTCGCTCAATCCTCTTATCTCGACCGTCATCAAGGGCGGCAACCTTGCCAGTACGCTGACCTTCGGGCAGTTTATCAAGGCCATCGCGTCGTTCCTTGCGCCTTATCTTGCCATGTGGGGAGCGACGAAGGCCGTTCCGTCGTTCGGCTATGACTGGAAAGTGTTGTTCCTTATCTACCTGGTTGTAGGAGTGCTTTCGGCCGTGCTGCTGTTCATAACGCCTATTGACGAGGATAAGCCCGAGGGCAAGGCTTCTGGCTTCGGCGCTTGTTTCCGTCTGTTGGGCAAGCCTGTCGTGCTGCTGTCGTTCATCGGTATCATGTGCCATGTGGGCATAGACGTGGGCACCAACACCACGGCGCCAAAGCTCTTGATGGAGCGTCTCGGCATGACTCTTAACGAGGCGGCCTTCGCCACCAGCCTTTACTTCATCTTCCGTACGGTAGGCTGCCTTACGGGTTCGTTCTTCCTGCGCGTGATGAACAACCGGACGTTCTTTACGATAAGCGTCGTCATGATGGCGCTGAGCATGGCAGGGATGTTTTTCGGCGACTCGAAGGCCGTGCTTTACGCGGCAATAGCCCTCGTGGGTTACGGCAATTCCAACGTGTTCTCGCTGGTTTACTCGCAGGCCTTGTTGTCCGAGCCCGACAAGCAGAACGAGGTTTCGGGCCTGATGATTATGGGCCTGTTCGGCGGAACGGTGTTCCCGCTGCTGATGGGCTTCGCCAGCGACGCCGTAGGCCAGGCCGGAGCGGTAGCCGTAATGGCGATAGGAGTGATTTACCTTATTACTTATATAAAGAACGTGAAACATTAAATAACAGTAGACGAGTAGACAAGTGACGAGCAGACAAGCCGTTAGCCGACAAGGCAAATCTCCTTGTTTACTTGTATGCTTGTCACTTGTATGCTTTAAAAGAAGTATAATCATGAACACAGACATTATCGTAGGACTGGGCGAGGCGCTATGGGACGTCCTGCCCGAAGGCAAGAAACTCGGCGGCGCGCCGGCCAACTTCGCGTACCATACACGGCAGTTCGGGTTCAACTCGATGGCCGTAAGCGCGGTGGGCGAGGACAAGTTGGGCGACGAGACGCTGGCGGCCCTTGAGGCGAAAGGGCTTGGATACAACATGGCGCGCGTGCCGTATCCCACGGGAACGGTGCAGGTTACGCTCGACGACAACGGCATTCCGACGTACAGCATACGCGAGAACGTGGCGTGGGACAACATACCCTTTACGCCGGAACTGGAGGAGATTGCCCGCAACTGCCGTGCCGTATGCTGGGGCTCGCTGGCACAGAGAAACGTCGTGTCGCGCGAGACAATACATAAGTTCTTGTCCGCAATGCCATCGGACGGCGGACGTTTGAAGATATTTGACGTCAACCTGCGCCAGAACTTTTACTCGGAAGAGGTGCTGTGCGACTCGCTCCGGCAGTGCAACGTACTGAAAATCAACGACGAGGAGCTCGTCATCATAGGCCGCATGTTCGGCTATCCCGGCCTTGACATGCGCAATAAGTGCTGGCTTATACTGGGCAAGTACAATCTCGACATGCTGGTGCTGACATGCGGCACCAACGGCAGTTACGTGTTCACGCCCGGCAACGTGTCGTTCCAGGAGACGCCGAAGGTTGACGTGGTGGATACGGTGGGCGCGGGCGACTCGTTCACCGGAGCGTTCTGCTCGGGCATACTCAAGGGCATGTCGGTGGCCGAGGCGCACAAGATGGCCGTCGACGTGTCCGCCTACGTCTGCACGCAGAGCGGCGCCATGCCCGTGTTGCCAGGCAGCATAGTCAACAGGATGTGATCCAATGGGCTTGTACATGATTCAAGGTTTATAGGTTTTGGTTAGGTAAAAGATTGTTTTTCAGGATAACCCAACAGCTTTCAAGGCGGGCTGAACGGCGTCGGCAATGGCCGCGGCCGTAATGCCCGCCCATGTTTTTTGCCCTCGTCCTGCTACGTTCTTGCAGCCGTTTGCCCGTCGTCTCTTGCCCATTTCATAAAGTGCTGGTAGTCAATGGATTGCCGATATGCCGCCTTTTGCTTTCCAAAAGACGGCTTTTTGGCGTGCGATTGACGGCCTTTTGTATTGTAAAAGGCCGCTTCTTGCATGCTGTCAATTGTTCGTATGTGTGGCGACATGTCGTGATGAAGGTGTGTAACGAGGCTTGGCATAAGCCTTTTATTGTTAAATAATCATGACAAACAAACGTGGTATAAGATAAAATTCGTATCTTCGCAGATATGTAGAGGCCGTCTGTGTAGCGGCTGTAAGCAAGTATGACTACTAAAAAATGACGATATGGCAAAGGAGAAGAAAAACAGTAAACGACTGACGAAGAAGAAAGTTGCCGAGATGTTGCAGGACCTGTTCATGCGCAATCCCGACAAGACGCTCAGTTTCAAACAGATATTCAAGGAGTTGAGGCTGGTTACCCATCCCGCTAAAATGCTTGCCGTAGAGGCAATGGAAGATATGGCTTGGGACGACTTCCTGAGCAAGGTGAGCGACAACTCGTACAAGCTGAACCTCAAGGGGCAGGTGCAAGAGGGCAAGTTTGTGCGCAAGGCGAACGGAAAGAACAGCTTTCTGCCCGACGACGGCGGCAAACCGGTGTTCGTTGCGGAGCGTAACTCACTCTTTGCCCTTACTGGCGACAGGGTGAGGGTGACGTTCATGGCCCGCCGCCAGAACCACATCAAGGAGGCGATGGTAATAGAGATTCTTGAGCGTGCCCGCGACACGTTCGTGGGAACGCTGCGCGTGGAACGCGACATAGCCTTCCTGTCGCCCGACGGTGGCGGCTTTGCCCACGACATAATAATACCGAAGAACAAGCTGAAGGGCGGCAAGAACGGCGACAAGGCCTTGGTGAAGGTGATGATGTGGCCGTCGGAGGACAACAAGAATATTATAGGCGAGGTGACCGACGTGTTGGGGCAGCAGGGCGACAACGATGTTGAGATGAACTCGATACTGGCGCAGTACGGCCTTCCGTATAAGTACCCGAAGCGTGTGGAGGAAGCTGCTGACAAGATAAGCGCCGAAATCACCGAGCAGGATTATAAGGAGCGCGAGGACTTCCGTGACGTCACGACGTTTACAATAGACCCGAAGGACGCAAAGGACTTTGACGATGCCCTCTCGATACGCTCGCTCGGAAAGAACCTGTGGGAGGTTGGCGTACACATAGCCGACGTATCCCACTACGTGACCGAGGGCTCCATTATAGACAAGGAGGCGCAGAAGAGGGCCACGAGCGTGTATCTTGTCGACCGCACAATACCTATGTTGCCCGAACGCTTGTGTAACTTCATCTGCTCTCTGCGTCCCGACGAGGAGAAACTGGCTTACAGCGCGGTGTTCAACATGGACGACAATGCCGAGATAAAGTCGTGGCGTCTGGTCCACACCGTCATCAAGAGCAACCGCAGGTTCTGCTACGAGGAGGTGCAACAGATTCTCGAGGACAACGGCGTGAAGGACAGCACTGGCGAGCCCGCGCCGCAGGCCGGCCCTGAAGGATACAAGGGCGAGTATGCCACCGAGCTGGTAACGCTCGACCGCCTGGCCAAACGCCTGCGCGCGGCGAGGTTCAAGCATGGCGCGGTGAAGTTTGACCGTGAGGAGCTCCACTTCGATGTAGACGACAAGGGCAAGCCCATACGCTGTTATTTCAAGAAGTCGAAAGACGCCAACAAACTGGTGGAGGAGTTCATGCTGCTGGCCAACCGCAGCGTGGCCGAGAGCGTGGGCAAGGTTAAGAAGGGGCAGAAGGCAAAGACACTGCCTTACCGAATACACGACGTACCCGACCCGACGAAGCTCGAGACGCTGCGCGAGTTTATCGTTAAATTCGGCTATCGCCTTAAGACCGGCGGCACCAAGGGCGAGATTTCGCGCAGTCTCAACAAGCTGATGGACGACTGCAACGGCCGGCGCGAGCAGAAGCTGATAGAGAGCGTGGCGCTAAGGGCCATGATGAAGGCCAAGTACAGTGTGCACAACATAGGGCATTACGGCCTGGCGTTCGACTACTACACCCACTTCACCAGTCCCATCCGCCGCTATCCGGACACAATGGTTCACCGTCTGCTGACCCGCTACCAGAACGGCGGACGCAGCGCCAATAAGGAATATTACGAAGAATTGTGCGAGCATTCGAGCGACATGGAGATAATCGCCCAGAACGCCGAGCGTGATTCAATCAAGTATAAGATGGTTGAATTCATGGCCGACAAGATAGGCAACACTTACGATGCCCACATCAGCGGCATAACCTCTTACGGTATATATTGCGAGATTGACGAGAACCATTGCGAGGGAATGGTGCCGCTGCACGACCTTGATGACGATTATTACGACTTTGACGAGCGTAACTATTGCCTCGTAGGCCGCCACCACAGGCATAAATACCAGCTTGGAGATCCCATAAGGATTGTTGTCGCAAAGGCCAACGTAGAGAAACGACAGCTCGATTTCTCGTTGGATGAGGGCAGAAATTGATGTGGAGCAATAATATTGCCTGAAGGCGTATACATATGAACCGGCCATAAAAGTTTCCCGTCAAACTTTTATGGCCGGTTCAAGTACAGGCATTCCTGCTTGTAATCCAAAAGAGGAATACAGCTTTATGGCAATACGTTAAATTTACAAAACAAGTACTTGTTATCCTATTTGTATAACATTTTATCCTTTTTAGTTTATCGGTAAAAGTTTGAATTGGCGTATCTTTGCCGTGTAAGAATAGCATTGGAGTGATTGATGAAAACAGGAAACGAAGACGTAGTAACGGTCAGTACTGTAGAGGAATATGCCTCATTGTTCGGTTGTCCTCCGGTATGCCATCCGTTGTTGAGTGTATGTCGTCTGTCTGCCGTGAAAGACTATATCCCTGTCGGTAAACCGGTTAGGCTGAATCTTTACACTATTACGATAAAGGACAAAACAACATGTAATGCCCGTTATGGATGGCGGACTTATGATTTTACACGGGGATGCATGAGCTTCTTTGCGCCTGGACAGGTACACAGTTGGGATGAGAAAACCGAAAACATAGGCAGGTGGGGATTGTTGTTGGCCTTTCATCCTGATTTCATACGCAAATATCCGTTAGGTACGAGAATCGACCGGATGAAATTCTTTTCCTATGACGTTAGTGAAGCACTGCACATATCCGATATGGAGCGGAAGGTGGTGGAGAACATCATGGAAAACATAGAAAGCGAATACAGGCAAAACATTGATGCACATACGCAAGATATTATCGTTTCGCAACTTGAAGTCCTGCTGAATTATTCTGAACGTTTTTATACGAGACAGTTCCAAACACGCAGCAGTGTGGAGCCTGACGTCCTTGCACGGGTTAGGGGCTTGCTTCAGAAGCATATGGACGAACACCGCAGAGAGTTCATTTCCGTTAATGCCCTTGCGGGCGAACTGAACATGTCACCGCACTATTTAAGCGACTTTTTGCGCAGCCAGACCGGCATGAACACGCAACAGCATATCCACTCTTTCCTGATAGAGCGTGCAAAATCTTTGTTGGTGACTACGCCGTTGTCCGTAAGCGAGATTGCATACCGGTTGGGATTTGAATATCCCCAACACTTCAACCGCCTTTTCAAGAGCAAGACGGGCATTACCCCACTGGAATACAGAAACATGAACTGACACGTATATGGGACAGGAAGAAAACAAATGGATATCACGCCGCACATTCCTGAAACAACTGGGTGTTATCGGCTCTTCAGCCGGATTTTCAGCCTGCGGACACGGACAGGCCGGACAAGAGACCTTGAGCGGTCAAATGACTTACCGCACTGACCCAAAGACGGGGCGGCAAGTTTCCTTGTTGGGTTACGGGTGTATGCGTTGGCCGTCCGCCACATCTCCGCAGAAAGACGGCTGCCCGATAGACCAGCTGGCGGTTAACGATTTGATAGACTACGCCTTGGCACGGGGCGTAAACTATTTTGATACCGCTCCTGTATATGGGCAGGGCTGGTCGGAAACCGTCACGGGTAAAGCCTTGAAGCGTCATCCGAGAGAAAAGTTTTTCATCGCCACCAAGATGTCAGGGGCATCAGACCTTTCGCGTGAAAATATGATGGCCATGTATCACCGCTCGTTCCGGAATTTGCAGGTTGATTACATAGATTTTTATCTGTTGCATGCCATCGGCGGCGGAGGGATGGAACTGTTCAACAAGCGTTTCATTCAAAACGGGATGTTAGATTTCTTAATCGAGGAGCGGAGTAGGGGACGTATTCGGCATCTCGGCTGGTCGTTTCATGGTGATATTGAAGTGTTCAATTGTGTGTTGGAGATGCATGACCGCATTCATTGGGATTTCGTGCAAATCCAGCTCAACTATGTGGATTGGCGCCATGCGTCTGCTTACAATGCCGACTGGCAAAAGGCTATGGGAGATGACACCAACGCAGAATATCTGTACGAAGAATTGGCTGAGCGTGACATTCCCGTGGTTGTCATGGAGCCATTGCTTGGCGGAAGATTAGCCAGCGTTACGCAAAACGTGCTGGCACAAATGAAGCAGAAACGCCAGGAAGACAGTGCCGCCGCATGGGCGTTTCGCTTCGCCGGGTCTTTTCCAAAGGTGTTGACAGTCCTTAGCGGAATGACATACAAAGAACATCTTGATGACAATCTGCGCACATTCTCTCCTCTCGTTCCGCTGTCTGACGAAGAAAGCAAGTTCCTTGAAAACGTGGCGGAAAGCATGAAGGACAGCCAGAATATTCCCTGCACAGATTGCAAGTATTGCATGCCATGCCCGTACGGAATAGACATCCCGGGAATTTTTCTTCATTACAACAAGTGCGTAAATCACGGTAATATATCCAAAAGCAGTTTAGACGTCAATTATGAAAAAGCAAGAAGGGCTTTCCTCATCGGATATGACCGTAGTGTTCCTAAGCTTCGGCAGGCAGATCACTGTATCGGCTGCGGGCAATGCACTTCCAGATGTCCTCAAGGAATTTCCATACCGTTACAAATGAGGCGTATTGATGATTATGTGGAAAAGTTGAGACAAAGGAAATCTTAACCGGCGTATATCCCTTTTCTGGGCTTGGGCTGTTTTCACATAAAAAGGTTGTACATATAACCCATTGGCTGAATTATATTGAGTGGCACGGCTACAGTTACAGTTTCAAATAGTGTCCTTTCAGCCTGTAAGATATGGCTTTTCGCCTTCTGAAAGGCCTCATTTTACATCATAAAAGGCTGTCTTTTGCATACTTGCCGTAAACAAGTGGAAACCGTAACAAAAAGCCGTTGAAATGTAATAGACCGTAAGTGCCTGCCTCTATAAGTGCACAAATAATTCAGCCAACGGGCTACATATAATAAATGTAATACGTGCTTAGTCGCCGCCAAACAGCTCTTTAAGTATCGGTAGCGACTTTAGTTCGGGAAAATCTGGTATGTGTATCTGGTAATAACGCAGTATGACGTCGGCCATGCGGTTGCGTTCCGCGCGCGTCATCTTGTAAAGATGCATCGTCGGATAGTTCATCCTTAACAGCAGGTTCATCTTTTCGGCCTCTTCCGGAGGAAGGTAGTCGTTGTGCAAGGGAACGTCTGTGCGGAAACAACTGGCCCGCAGGTCAAAGCGGCTTCCTGGCGAAAAGTCTTCAAGGTTAGGGTAGAAACCGAGGAATTTAGACAGGCGCATCATGAACACAAGGTGGAAATTGGCAAAGTGTCCGTCGCATTCGTCAAGCCATCTAATGCTGTTCTCCACATATGCATAGGTCAGTTCGTCGGCCTGCTCTTGTTTTGTGGCGTAACGGAGAAACTCCGCCGTGAACATTGACAATGATAATTTTGACGGCGAGAATGGAATGGATGAGAACGGAACGTCCACCCTTGCCTCCTTAATATGTTGCAGGCGCACGCGTTGGCGCATGTCAAGAATAACCTCAAGAATGAACAAAGGCTGGAAATATTGCTTCTTAAGCTTGCCTTTTGGCGACTTCCCGACGGTGGCGATGCAGGCCTGCCGCCCATATCCGGCGGTCAGCAAATCGATGATAAGTTTCGACTCGCCGTACTTGAACGAATGAAGCACTATAGCCTTTGTTTTTACGAGCATGATGCAAAAATACGCATTTTTAGGCGATAAAAGATAAAAATATTTGAAAATTATTTGGTGGAATCAAATAAAACCCCTACCTTTGCACCGCAAAATCAAATCGACGGTCCCTTCGTCTATCGGCTAGGACGAGAGATTTTCATTCTCTAAAGAGGAGTTCGACTCTCCTAGGGACTACAATAAAAACAAAAAAGGAATTATATAATCAAAGATGGCAAACCACAAATCATCAGTAAAGAGAATCCGCCAGGACAAGAAGAAGACATTGCACAATAAATATTATGCAAAGACAATGCGTAATGCTGTCCGCAAGCTGCGCGCTATGACCGATAAGGAAGAGGCTCTGAAACTCTATCCGAGCGTTCAGAAGATGCTTGACAAGTTGGCCAAGACCAACCTCATTCATAAGAATAAGGCTGCTAACTTGAAGTCTAGCTTGGCTTGTTACATCAACAAACTGGGATAAAGTAAATTATAAATAAGAGACGACAATTAAGTGGCTGCAGTCTTGTTTTATAAGATTGCAGTCTTTTTTTATATCGTGATGTCCGTACAGAAGGCCTTGACGTAGCGGCTGAAAGCCGTTATAAGCCTGCTGTACGGACATGTCATATCACGCAATAACGCGTTAACAGGTACGAAAAGACAGTCATTTACAGATGTTTTCATGCTGAATCCAGCGTTAATGATGTCTGTACAGATTTATCATTAACAGGCTATAAAGGTAACTTTAAGTGCCAATATTAACACTAAATGTTTGTTTGTGACGGTGAAAATCATTATTTTTGCGCCTGCATCGGAATTTTGTTTGTATGCCATGAAGACACATCCAAAACTTATACAAGTGCCTGATATGAAAAGGTTTTGCTTCTTTTTTGTCGTTATTGCGTTTGCCTTGGTCGTGCGTGCCGCTGACAAAGATACGTCCGTACTTCTCGAGGAACTTGACCGCACGATAGCGGAAGGCCGCAAATACATGGTAATAAGGCAGGCCGAAATATCTGGCATGAAATCAAAATTGAGGCATGCCGCCACGGACGAGGAGCGTTATGAGTTAATGGGAAAGCTCCGCGAGGCATACAGGTCGTTTGATATTGATTCAGCGTTGTACTTTTCGGTTGAGAAACTGGAGGTGGCCAAGCGTATGGGACGGCGCGACTATATAGCCGACGCACGGATGAACATGGCCGAAATGAGCGGAATGCAGGGCATGTATAAAGAGGCTTTAGACTATATCGACGGCGTAAGCAAGGACGACCTTAACGCTTATCAGATAGAATATTATTACCATGTGTACCGCATGGTTTATGGTTTGATGACGGACAATTGCAGCAACGCGGCAGCGAAAAAGCATTATTTCGATATGACCGACCGCTATCGTGACTCCATATTGCTTGTAAATACGCCGAGTTCGTTTAATTATCTTATCGTAAAAGCCGATAAGGACAATGTACATAAGCGTTTTGACGAAGCCATCAAGGCGCTGAACGAGGCTTATCCTAAGTTCAACGACATACATGACAAGGCCCTGCTTGATTATTCACTGGCCATGTCGTATGCCGGAAAAGGCGACGTTGAGAACGAGAAACGCCACCTCATCATGTCGTCAATCAATGATTTAAAGTCGGGAATACGTGAGTACACGTCCTTGCGTATGCTTGCAGTCCTGCTTTATAACGAGGGCGACATCAGCCGTGCCTACGCCTATATGACGCGC
Source organism: Marseilla massiliensis (assembly GCF_016899855.1). Lineage (GTDB taxonomy): Bacteria > Bacteroidota > Bacteroidia > Bacteroidales > Bacteroidaceae > Prevotella. The sequence continues at coordinate 18,769 of NZ_JACJJG010000009.1, read as the reverse complement.
TGCATGGACGATGCGGCAGCCTGCAACTCGCTTTGGAGGATATACGAGGTGCAGAAAGCTTTTCCCATTATCAACAAGGCGTACCATCACCAGTTGGACAGGCAGCGTCGCCTTATAGTCTGTTCGCTGATTTTCATCATACTTCTTACGCTATTCCTCGCCATTGCCATCATCCTGATCAAGAAGCAGATGCGCAAGGTTTCGGCTGCTACGAGGCTGGCCCAGGAGGCCAACGTAAGGCTGAAGGAGCTCAACCGTGAGCTTGCGGAGAGTTCACGTATCAAGGAGGAGTACATCGCCCATTACATCGACCAGTGTTCGTTATATATTGACAAGATGGACAAGTACAGGAAGCATTTGCAGAAAGTGGCGTCCAAGGGAAAGGCGGCAGACCTGTATGACGAAATCCGTTCAACGTCGTTCATCGACAACGAGCTGAAAGACTTTTATGCTCATTTTGACGATTCGTTCCTAAAACTGTTCCCGAATTTTGTCGAAGAGTTCAATAACTTGTTGCAGCCCGAGTTCCGCACACACCTAAAGCCGGGCGAGAAACTCAACACCGAGCTGCGTATCTTCGCGCTTGTGCGTCTCGGGATAAGCAGCAGTACGAAGATTGCCCACTTCCTCAGATATTCCGTTACCACGATTTACAACTATCGGGTGAAGTTCCGTAATGGTGCCATCGGCGACCGTGAGAAATTTGACGACGAGGTTATGAAAATCGGACTGGTTGAGGATGACGGCAGTATTGACGATGAAAAGCATGATTAATGACGGTTGATTTTATGCCGTCCGGCGGTTTGCGTGGAGCCCGGAAGGGCCTGAAAAGCTATAAGTAGGACTTTCAAAAGCCCTACTTTTTTATTTTATAGTATTTTATGTAAGGTGTTGATATATAGTGCTTTACGAAAAACAAGGCCTCGTTTTCTACTACTTTTTGGGCAAAATCGGGGAAAATCGGGATTTGTTTTGTTTAATTTTGCAATGAAAACTTTTGCCTTTTGGCCCATTGATCGGGAACGACAAAACATCAACTTTAAATAAAACGTAAAATGAGAACTTATTACCTTAAACGACTGAAGACCCTCGTGGCATGTCTGCTTGCGGTCTCGATGATGGCGAACGCCGATACGGTGAAGTCGCCGGACGGAACAATCGCCGTCGAGTTCAGGCTTGACGACGGCATTCCTGTGTATAATGTAACCTATAAAGGCCGCTTGGCGGTGAAGGATAGCCGCCTCGGGCTGGAACTGAAGAATGCCGAAAACCTTATGGACGGCTTTGTTCTTGACGGTACGTCGACCTCCACTTTCGACGAGACATGGCGCCCGGTATGGGGCGAGGTAAGCCAGATCCGCAATCATTATAACGAATACGTGGCACAGCTGCGCCAGCCGTCTACCGACAGGAAGATGAACATACGCTTCCGTGTTTACGACGACGGCGTGGGCTTACGCTACGAGTTCCCCCAGCAGAAGAATCTTGTTTACTTTACGATAAAGGAAGAACATACCCAGTTTGCCATGACCGGAGACCATACGGCGTGGTGGATTCCGGGCGATTATGACACCCAGGAGTATGACTACACCGAGTCCAGGCTCTCCGAGATAGGCGCCATGCACGACGCGGCAGTGACCGACAACGCCTCGCAGACACAGTTCTCGAAGACAGGGGTGCAGACGTCATTGCAGATGAAGACTGCCGACGGCCTGTATATCAACATTCACGAGGCCGCCCTGGTGGACTATTCGTGCATGCATCTGAACCTCGACGACAAGGCCATGGTGTTCGAGTCGTGGCTCACTCCTGACGCTGTCGGCGACAAAGGCAACATGCAGACGCCATGCAAATCGCCCTGGCGTACAATCGAAGTGGCCGACGACGCGCGCCGGATACTGGCCTCGAAGCTGACGCTTAACCTCAACGAGCCTTGTAAACTGGAGGATACGTCATGGATACACCCCGTGAAATACATGGGCGTATGGTGGGAGATGATAACCGGCAAGAGCTCGTGGAGCTACACAAACGAGCTGCCTTCGGTGAAGCTTGACAGTATTGATTATGCCACGATGAAGCCCAACGGCACTCACGGAGCTAACAACGCGAACGTAAGACGTTATATCGACTTCGCCTCGGAACACGGATTCGACCAGCTTCTCATCGAGGGATGGAACATCGGATGGGAGGACTGGTTCGGCCACCAGAAAGATTACGTGTTCGATTTTGTTACCCCTTATCCTGACTTTGACATCAAGGCACTCAACGATTACGCCCATTCAAAGGGCATGAAGCTCATGATGCACCACGAGACCTCAGGCTCAACGCGCAACTACGAGCGCCACATGGAGGCCGCTTACACGCTTATGAACAAGTACGGTTACGACGCGGTGAAGAGCGGATACGTGGGCAACATGCTGCCCAAGGGCGAGCACCACTACGGCCAATGGATGAACAACCACTACCTGTACGCCGTGAAAGAGGCCGCCAAGCACCACATCATGGTGAACGGTCACGAGGCTGTGCGCCCCACCGGACTGTGCCGCACGTATCCTAACCTTGTCGGCAACGAGTCGGCACGTGGCACAGAGTACCAGGCTTTCGGCGGAAGCAAGACCATGCACGTCACCGTACTGCCGTTCACCCGCCTCAAGGGAGGCCCGATGGACTATACTCCAGGTATTTTCGAGATGGACATCGAGAAGATAAACCCCAACAACCATTCGCACGTAAATTCGACAATCGCCAACCAGCTGGCCCTCTATTGCACGATGTACAGCCCCATACAGATGGCGGCAGACCTGCCAGAGAACTACGAGAAGCACATGGACGCCTTCCAGTTCATCAAGGATGTGGCCGTTGACTGGGACGACTCGCGCTACCTCGAGGCCGAGCCTGGACGCTATGTCACCGTTGCCCGCAAGGCCAAAGGCACCGGCAACTGGTTCGTAGGCTGCGTTGCGGGTAGTGAGGAGCATACATCCACACTCTCGCTCGACTTCCTCGACAAGGGCAAGAAGTACGTTGCCACCATCTATGCCGACGGCAAGGACGCCGACTATAAGACCAATCCTGCGTCGTACACGATAACGAAGGGCATTGTGACGTCGAAGACACGTCTTACTCTCCGCGCCGTAGAGGGCGGCGGATACGCCATAAGCATATTCGAGGTGAAGGATGATGCCGCGGTGAAGGGGCTGAAAAAAATCAAGTGAAGAGCCGGTAACTAAGAGTGAAGAATACACCGGTTCTGCCTGCGTTCTATTCTGCTTATCGGGCCAATTGGGCCTATTAATTACCTCATGGTCGGCCGGACGCTTTGCGAAAGATGGCCTTTCAGGCGATGAAAGGCCGTCTTTTGGAAGCTGAAAGGCCACCTTTCGCAGGCTGAAACACGGCCTTTCGCAAACCGCCTGGATATCAACGGGTTATAAGCAGACTTGCGGCGGCGGTTTGGAATGCCGCCGTGCCATGACCATTACGCCCCAGAATAATCATATAAAAAACATAAAACCTTAAACAATAAACACATGAACGGATTAAACAGAACATTTACTACGCTGCTGCTGGCCGTCATCCTCGGGATGTTCGTGCCCCTGTCGGCCTTTGCCCAGCAGCAGAAGGTGAGCGGTACCGTTACCGACGACAAGGGTGAGACCGTCATCGGGGCTACCGTAAAAGTGAAAGGCGGCGATGCTGCGGCCGCCACCATTACCGACATGGACGGCCGTTACGCCATCAACGCCCCGGCCGACGCCACGCTCCAGGTGTCGTACATAGGCTTCGCCACCCAGGAGGTGGCCGTCGGCGGGCGCTCCGTGGTCGACATAGTGCTTAGGGAAGACAACGAGATGCTCGACGAACTGGTGGTCGTCGGCTACGGTACGATGAAGAAGAGCGACCTTACCGGCTCCGTAGCCTCGCTCGGAAGCAAGGACATCAACAACTCGTCCGTAAACAACATAGGCCAGGCCATACAGGGAAAAATCTCCGGCGTGCAGATAGTTGACGCCGGCAAGCCCGGCGACAACGTGTCGGTGAAAATCCGAGGTCTCGGCTCCATCAACAACTGCGACCCTCTCGTGGTAATCGACGGCGTGCCTACCGACCTCGGCCTTAACGCCATCAACATGGCCGACGTCGACCGCCTCGACGTGCTCAAGGACGCTTCGGCAACGGCCATCTACGGCTCGCGCGGAGCCAACGGCGTGGTCATGATTACCACCAAGCGCGGCTCAGAGGGCAAGAGCACGCTGTCCGTCTCGGCCAACGTGTCTATACAGAACGCCACTAACGTTCCTGACCTGCTCAACGCCTCGCAATACGCGGCGCTCAACAATGACATGATGCTCAACAGCGGCAACACCCCGAACCCCGAGTTTGCCGACCCTGCCAGCCTCGGAGCCGGAACGGACTGGATGGACGAGCTGTTCCGTACGGGCATAATGCAGAATTACACCGTAAGTTATTCGGGCGGCAACGACAAGTCGCACTACTATATCTCCGGCGGATTCCTTGACCAGTCGGGCATAGTGGAGAGCGTAGGCTACCGCCGCTTTACCTTCCAGGCTAACACCGACGCGCAGGTTACCAAGTGGCTCAAGTTCTCCAACAACCTCACCTTCAGCGCCGACGAGAAGAAACAGGGCTCGTACAACATCGGCGATGCCATGAAGGCGCTGCCGGTATTCCCCGTCAAGGAGGCCGACGGCTCATGGAGCGGCCCCGAGGGCAACGCCCTTTGGTACGGAAGTACACGCAACCCGATCGGCCCTACCGAGCTCAACACAAGCAAGACCAACGGCTACAACTTCCTGGCCAATATCACGGCGGAGATTACTTTTGCCAAATGGCTTAAGTTCCGCAGCACTTTCGGCTATGACGCCAAGTTCTGGTTTGACGACAGCTTTACTCCGGCATACGACTGGAAGCCAACTCCCGTGGAGGAAAGCACAAGGTACAAGAGTACGAACAAGTCGTTCACGTACCTTTGGGACAACTACTTCCTGTTCGACTACACCATCGCCGACGACCACAACATAAGCCTCATGGCCGGTATGTCGGCGCAATGGAACGATTACGATTACTACAACGCGCAGAAAAACGTGTTCCAGTTTGACAACGTTCACGAGTTTGACAACGGCGAGAAGATGTACTCCATACTCGGTAACATGACCGAGTGGGCCCTCCTCTCGTATATGGCCCGACTGAATTATTCGTACAAGAACCGCTACCTTCTTACCGCTACGGTGCGCCGCGACGGCTCGAGCAAGTTCGGTCCGAAGCACCGTTGGGGTACATTCCCCTCCGTGTCTTTGGCATGGCGCTTGTCGGAGGAAAAGTGGTTCCCCAAGAACACCATCGTTGACGACCTCAAGGTACGCGTAGGCTACGGCGTTACCGGTAGCCAGGCCAGCGTCGGCAGCTATGGCTATCTGGCGCAATACAACACCAGCGTGTATCCCCTCGGCATAGCCGGAAGCACCCAGACGGCGCTGTATTCGGCTGCTCTCGCCAACCCGTACATTCACTGGGAGGAGGTTGCCCAGACCAACATCGGCGTTGACCTGTCGCTGTGGCGCTCGCGAGTGATTCTCTCCATCGACGCGTATCTTAAGGAAACGCGCGACATGCTCGTTAAAGCCTCCATACCGATTACCTCCGGTTTCGAGGATACTTCAACTACATACACCAATGCCGGGCGGGTAAGCAACAAGGGCGTAGAGCTGAGTCTGCGCACCGTAAACATCGAGAAGCCCCTGCGTTGGGAAACAAGTATCACCGCGACGTACAACCGCAACAAGATAAAGGACCTCAACAGCGACGTGCCTTACTACATCAACCAAATCAACAACTCGTACGTCACAATGCTGGCCAACGGCTATCCCATCAACGTTTTCTACGGATATGTTACCGACGGGATATTCCAGAACCAGCAGGAGGTCAACGACCATGCCGTGCAGGCTGGCGCAGAGCCCGGCGACATACGCTTCCGCGACCTGAATAACGACGGCGTAATCAACGATGATGACCGTACTGTACTCGGCAATCCTAATCCCACGTGGCTGTTCTCGATGAACAATACTCTGTCGTACAAGGGCTTCGAACTGTCTGTTTACTTGCAGGGCGTGGCCGGAAACAAGATATTCAACGCCAACAACATCGACCTTACGGGCATGTCGGCGGCATATAACCAGACTACGGATGTGCTCAACCGCTGGACCGGCGAGGGCACGAGCAACTCCATGCCGCGTGCAGTTTACGGCGACCCGAACGGCAATAACCGTGTGTCCGACCGTTTCGTTGAGGACGGCTCGTACCTGCGCCTCAAGAACATAACTCTTGCCTACAACTTCCCCGACAAGTGGTTGGCGCGTCTTGGGGTACATGGCTTGCGCCTGTCGTTCTCGTGCGAGAATGTGGCTACGATAACCTCATACTCAGGTTTCGACCCCGAGGTTGACATTAACGGTATCGACAGCTCGCGTTATCCTATTTCCCGGACATTCAGTTTCGGACTGAACTTTAACTTCTAAACCATCAACGACAATGAAAACGATAAGAAACATCATATTGGCAGGTATCACGGCGGTGGCCATGTCGTCGTGTTCCGATTTCCTCGACCTGTCTCCGCACAATACGCTTGACCCCGAGACAACCATGACCGACGATGTAGCCAAGGCCCTGACGCTTGGCTGCTACCGTACGCTACAGTCCTCAAACATGTACAACCAGCGCATATGGACGCTCGACATCGTGGCCGGCAACAGCGAGGTTGGCGCGGGAGGTGGCACTGACGGACTTGAAACCGTGCAGGCATCGAACTTCATCACCCAGACGGACAACGCCATGGCGCTGTATCTTTGGCGCTCTCCGTGGGTGGGTATAGGCCAGTGCAACACTGTGATACGTGACCTGAATAGTGCTTCGGGACTGTCGGAAGAGGTGAGAAGCCAAAGTCTCGGCGAGGCATATTTCCTTCGTGCGCATTATTATTACATTCTTGTAAGGCTCTTCGGAGGCGTGCCTTTGCGTCTCGAACCTTTCAATCCGGGTGACAATACGGCCATTGCCCGCAACACCAAGGAAGAAGTTTACGAACAGATAATCAAGGATTGCCAGGAGGGTATCAACCGTTTGCCGGCCAAAGCCGACTATTCAGACGACGACAAGGGGCGTGCCTGCCGTGAGGCCGCTATGGCAATGATGGCCGACATCTACCTTACGCTGGCGCCGGACAACCATGATTATTACGGCGACGTGGTGGAACTGTGCCGCCAAATAACGGCTATGGGCTATGACTTGTCGCAATATCCCTATGAGGAAAACTTCGACGCGACGGTCAACAACGGTCCGGAATCTCTGTTTGAGGTGCAGTACAGCGGCGACACGGAGTACGACTTCTGGGGCAATAACCCGCAATCCTCATGGCTGTCTACGTTTATGGGGCCGCGTAACTCCGACTTTGTTGCCGGCAGTTACGGATGGAACTTACCTACGCAGGAGTTTGTCGACCAGTACGAGGAAGGCGACCTGCGTAAAGACATGACAGTCTTTTACCAGGGTTGCCCGCCTTTCGACGGCAAGGAATACAGCAGCTCATACTCCAACACGGGGTATAACGTGCGCAAGTTCCTTGTTCCCAAGTCTGTATCTCCCGAGTTCAACACCTCTCCGGCAAACTTCGTCATCTACCGTTATGCCGACGTATTGCTGATGGAGGCAGAAGCTCTTAACGAGCAGGGACTGACCGACGAGGCTGCCGCTCCGCTTAACCAGGTGCGCAAAAGGGCCGGGCTTGCCGACGTGTCGGGCCTTACACAGGAGGAGATGCGCGAGAAGATAATCCACGAACGCCGCATTGAGCTGGCCTTTGAGGGGCACCGCTGGTTTGACATGATACGTCTTGAGCATGGCGACTATGCGGTAAACTTCCTGCACAGCATAGGAAAGGCCAACGCCACGAAGAACCGTCTGCTCTTCCCTATACCGCAGACGGAGATGGACGCCAACCCCCTAATGACGCAGAATCCAGGTTATTAATCTTTTAACTTAATACAGACAAGATGAAAAGACATATATTTTCAACGATTGTCATCATGCTCGGCTGCTTCGTAATGAGCGCGTGCGTGGATGATGATTATACCGAACTGAACAAAGGCGAGACCGAACTTGCGCTCACTGCAAGTTCTGCTGATATAACGTTGGCGGAGACTACGCGCTCCGACGAGGGTGTAACCTTGTCATGGACAACGGGCACCAATCACGGAACGGGCAACCGGATAACCTACAAACTGGAGCTGGCTGAGGCCGGAACGGGATTTGCCGCGTCGTATGTTGCCGCTGACGGCGTGACGCAGGAATACACCTGGACAGCCACGCAAGAGCAACTTAACGACCTGCTCAGGACTAACTTCGGCGTAAAGGCCGACAACCGTTATGACGTTGAGGCCCGTATTACGGCAACGGTGGCGGGTGTTTACGACGTGCAGACTGCCGAGACATCATTCAGCGTGACGACATACGAGCCCGTGTCTGCCACGCTTTACCTCACGGGTACGGCCACTGATGGCGGTACCGACCTGTCTCTCGCGACGGAAATGACTCGTACGGACAACGGCGAGTTTACCTATACGGGCGACTTGAAGGCCGGAACGTACAAGTTCATAACCACTCTCGGGGCGGAGCTTCCGTCTTACAACCGGGGCGAGGACGGCTCGCTCGTACTGCGTACGACTGCCGACGAGCCCGACAACCTGTTCGAGATAACCGAAGGCCACGCATATACCGTGACGGCTAACCTGCTGACCGGAGAGACTACATGCGTAAAGTCTGACGGCGTAAGGCCCGCTTACGACCATCTTTACTTCGTGGGCGACGAGAACGGATGGGGCTTTGACGAGATGGCCCAGGACCCGCTCGACCCGTTCCTCTTCCGCTATGGCCGAGAGTTTACGGTTGGAAGAGAGTTTAAGTTCGGCACGATGAGCGGCAGTTGGGAGAACATGTATAAGGCAACCCAGCCCAACGCGCCCTACACGGACACGTCGATGGAGTTTGTGCCGGGCTTCGATCCCGACAACAAATGGTTCCTTAACGCCGACGAGACGGGCCGTGCTTACAAGATATGCGTTGACATACGCTCGGGAAAGGAGCGCATGATGATGCGCGAGTTCACGCCATATAAGACTGTATGGCTGGTTGGCGACGCCGCTCCCGGCGGCTGGTCGCTCGACGATGCGGTGGCGATGACGCGTGATTCGTCCAACCCTTACGTCATGACATGGAGCGGAACGCTCAACGCGGGAGAGCTGAAATTCACGTGCGACAGGCAGAGCGACTGGATGGGAGCATGGTTCATGCCGGCGGTAAACGGCGCGGAGCCGACGGGAACAGAGGAGAAAATGCTCTTCATCGACAAGTCCGACGACGACTTCAAGGCACAATACATCGACGTGAACGTGAACGACATCGACCAGAAATGGCGCATTGCCGAGGCCGGAACGTACACCATAACGCTTAACCAGCTAACCGAAACAATAACAATAGCAAAACAATGAAACGATGAGAAAATATATCTATTCTGCCATTATGCTGCTGGCGCTATGGTCATGCAGCGATGACGACAACGCAACGGCAGCGCCCGAGCCTAACATTACGGGCGGAGTTACCGACGTGGTGAAGGTTAACGACGGCCTGACACTCAATCTTTCTACTGACAAGGTGTGCTATAAGCCCGGCGAGACGGTGACATTTGCCATCGACGGCAATGTTCCGGCAGACGCCAAGGTGCGTTACCGCAAGCAGTCAGAGGTGGTGGGCGAGCAGGCCCTGAGCGGCTCTACGTGGACTTGGACGGCGCCCGAGCCCGACTTTACGGGTTATCTCGTGGACGTTTACCGCACCGAGAGCGACGGCTCGGAAACCGTGCTCGGCACGATAGGCGTTGACGTCTCGAGCGACTGGACACGCTTCCCGCGATACGGCTTCGTGGCTACGTTCGACGCGACGAAGACCGTAGACGGAGTGATAGAGCAGGAGATGGCCTTCCTTAACCGCTGTCATATCAACGGAGTGCAGTTCCAGGACTGGCACAACAAGCACCACTGGCCGCTGGGAGGCACGCGCGACAACCTCGACGAGGTGTATAAGGACATTGCCAACCGTGACGTCTACACCTCCGTAATCAAGAAATACATCGACGTGCAGCACTCTTACGGAATGAAAACCATGTTCTATAACCTGTGCTACGGCGCCCTGTCAGACGCGGCCGCGGACGGGGTGAAGGATGGATGGTATCTCTTTACCGACACACGCCATGCCTCTAAGGACAAGCACGACCTGCCGGATACATGGAAGAGCGACATCTTCCTCGTTGACCCTGCCAACCAAGAGTGGCAGCAGTACATAGCCGACAGGAACGACGACGTGTACGCCAGCTTCGACTTCGACGGCTACCAGATTGACCAGTTGGGCAACCGTGGCGACCGTTACGCCTACGACGGCGGCAAGGCTAACCTGCAACGCGGCTTTACCTCGTTCATCGACGCGATGAAGGAGCGCCACCCCGACAAGCGCCTCGTAATGAACGCGGTGAGCGGTTACGGCACTTACTCGATAGCGCTGACGGGCAACGTCGACTTCCTCTACAACGAGATGTGGGACAGCGAGAGCCAGTTCAGCAACCTGTATGACGTCATCCGTGACAACGACCTATACGGCCGCCACCAGCTCAACACCGTGTTTGCCGCCTACATGAACTACGGCAAGGAGTCGGGAGAGTTCAACACGCCGGGAGTGTTGCTTACCGACGCAGTGATGTTCGCCCTGGGCGGCTCCCACCTTGAACTTGGCGACCACATGCTTTGCCGTGAGTACTTCCCCAACAACAGCCTTGCGATGAGCCAGGAGCTGCGCGACGCCATCGTGAGATACTACGACTTTATGACGGCCTACCAGAATCTGCTGCGTGACGGAGGCACCGTCACCGAGGCCGGCCTCACCTCGTCGGGCGACGTGCAGGTAGCGGCGTGGCCGCCGGCATTGGGCAGCGTTACCACGTTTGCGCGCCAGGTGGGCGACAGGAAGGTCATACATCTGCTCAACTTCATGGACGCCGACAACCTTAGTTGGCGTGACATGCAGGGCACCATGCCCGAGCCGCGCCTCATAGAGGGCCTGCCGCTGCGCCTGAAGGCCAGCGCTAAGGTAAACAAGGTGTGGGTAGCGTCGCCCGATTGGCTCGGCGGTGCCATCCAGGAGTTGCCTTTCAGCCAGGCCAACGGCGAGGTGACGTTCACCCTTCCGTCGCTGAAATACTGGACGATGATAGTCGTTGAATAAGTCTTGTGTGGCAGTACGTTTTCCAAGAGGCCGTCTTTTACGTTATGAAAGGCGGCCTCTTGCCGTGTAAAAGACGGCTTTTCGCAAGCTGAAAGGCGGTCTTTCGCAGAATTAAAAATACCCTTCTGCTAAGTCATTGACTGCCAGACGGTTATAAAGCGACGGCAAATAAGGCTTTAAAAGGTGAAAATATGAGATGGCGGAAATGTGAAAATGCATGTCAGCATGTAGCCGGATACCGTCATCAGAAGGTTTAATTGATAAGTCATACCGTCATTCCGTGCCAGGCACGGAATGACGGTATGACTTGTTGGTAAAGTCCCTAATGTGTTATCATAGGTAAAATGCTGGTGTTCATTGAAGGGCGGGAAGCTATGCCAATAGCAGGGCAAATCTCCTCGTCTGCTTTTTAGGTAGTTAAAGAAGTTAAAGGAGTTATCACTTCGCTCCGCTTCGTTAGGAGTTAAAGTCAAAAGTCTTGTCGGTTGCGAACAATTGGACTATTAGATTCTTCACTCTTAATTTTTCACTCTTCACTTTACATAATCTCCTCGTCTGCTTGTCCCTTGTTCACTTGTTTACTAAACAAGAGAATTTAATATTTAAAATTTCGCAGAACGATTTTTTTTTGTTATCTTTGCACGCTAATATAATCAATACTGAAGATGGCAGAAAATCAAATAAACGAAAGCAATTATTCAGCCAGTAACATCCAGGTGCTCGAAGGCCTTGAGGCCGTGCGTAAGCGTCCTGCGATGTATATAGGAGACATCAGCGAGAAGGGACTTCACCATTTGGTAAACGAGACCGTCGACAACTCTATCGACGAGGCGATGGCCGGTTACTGTACTCATATAGAGGTAACAATCAACGAGGATAACTCTGTCACCGTCCAGGACAATGGCCGAGGCATACCCGTAGACGAGCACAAGAAGCTGCACAAGTCGGCCCTTGAAGTCGTAATGACCGTGCTCCATGCCGGAGGTAAGTTTGACAAGGGCTCGTACAAGGTGTCGGGCGGCCTTCACGGCGTCGGCGTGTCGTGCGTGAACGCCCTGTCCACCCATATGCTCTCGCAGGTGTTCCGCGACGGCAAGATTTACCAGCAGGAGTACGAGAAGGGCAAACCGCTGTATCCCGTCAAGATTGTAGGCGAGACCCAACAGCGCGGTACACGCCAGCAGTTCTGGCCGGACCCCACGATTTTCACCACCACGGTGTTCAAGTATGAGGTCATTGCCAAGCGTATGCGCGAGCTGGCATACCTTAACGCGGGTATTAAAATAACCCTCACCGACCTCCGTCCGGACGAGGAGGGCAAGACAAGGCAGGAGGTATTCCACGCCCAGGACGGACTAAAGGAGTTCGTAAGGTACATAGACCGTCACCGTACGCACCTCTTCGACGACGTAATCTACCTCAAGACCGAGAAGCAGGGCATACCTATCGAGGTGGCAATAATGTATAACACCGACTATTCGGAGAACGTCCACTCTTACGTAAACAACATCAACACCATAGAAGGCGGTACCCACCTTGTGGGATTCCGCATGGCGCTGACCACCACCCTTAAGAAGTACGCCGACAACGAACCGTCGATATCGAAGCAGATAGAGAAGTCAAAGGTCGAGATAGCCGGCGAGGACTTCCGTGAAGGACTTACCGCCGTAATATCAATTAAGGTAGCCGAGCCCCAGTTTGAAGGCCAGACAAAGACCAAGCTGGGTAATAACGAGGTGACCGGAGCCGTACGCCAGGCTGTGTCGGAAGCCCTGACATACTATCTTGAAGAGCACCCCAAGGAGGCAAAACTCATCTGCGAGAAGGTGATACTTGCCGCTACGGCGCGTATCGCGGCGCGTAAGGCCCGCGAGAGCGTACAGCGCAAGAACCCCATGAGCGGCGGCGGACTGCCCGGAAAACTGGCCGACTGCTCGAACAAAGACCCGAAAGAGTGCGAGATTTTCCTCGTCGAGGGAGACTCCGCAGGCGGTTCGGCCAAGCAGGCACGCGACCGTCACCACCAGGCTGTGCTGCCTTTGCGCGGTAAAATCCTTAACGTAGAGAAAGTGATGTGGCACAAAGTGTTCGAGAGCGAGTCGGTAATGAACATAATACAGAGTATCGGCGTGCGCTTCGGCGTTGACGGAGAAGACGACAAGGAGGCCAACATTGACAAGCTCCGTTACGATAAAATCATCATAATGACCGACGCCGATGTCGATGGTTCACACATCGACACACTTATAATGACCCTCTTCTATCGCTTCATGCCAAAGGTGATACAGGAAGGACACTTGTATATCGCCACTCCGCCGCTTTACCTCTGTACGTACAAGAACCAGGTTAAGGAGTACTGTTATACCGAACAGCAACGCCAGGCGTTCCTCGATAAATACGGAAACGGCGAGGAAGACGGCAAGAACATACATACGCAGCGATACAAAGGTCTTGGAGAGATGAACCCAGACCAGCTTAAGGAGACTACGATGAATCCTGAAACACGTCTTCTGAAGCAGGTTACCATTGAGAACGCAACCGAGGCAGACGAGGTGTTCTCAATGCTTATGGGCGATGACGTTGAGCCACGACGCCAGTTTATAGAGCAGAACGCTACGTACGCTAATATCGATGCATAGCGTAAAAGGTGAGAAGGTGAGAAAGTGAGAAGGTGAGAAAGAATTGCTTAACTTGGCTGTTCTTTCTCACCTTCTCACTTTCTCACCTTCTCACCTTTTATTTTGTTGCTTTTATAAAGTAAGTGATAAGCAGGGCGTAAGCCACGAGTGCGCAGACCTGAGACAGCGGATTGGCCAGCCACTCCTCATTTATGAGGTTGACATCGGCGAAGCGAATCAGGGCGCTTACTACTCCCATGAGCGCTCCTCCGGCAATAAGTCCGCTGGCGATGAGCGTGCCTTTCTCGCCGCGAGCCTTGTTCTCTTCGGCGTTCTTGGAGCGGCTTGTGACGTACCAGTTGATTGCTCCGCCCACGAGCAGCGGAATGTTAAGCTCTATCGGGATGAACATTCCAAGGGCGAAGGCCAGCGCGGGCACTTTCATCCATGTCAATATGATGGCTATCAGGGCGCCGATACCGTAGAGAATCCAAGGCGCTCCCACGCCGTTCATCAGCGGGTCGATTACCGCTGCCATAGCGTTAGCCTGTGGAGCGGCGAGCTGTCCGCTGGCGAAACCGTATGTCTTGTCGAGCAAAATCATCACTCCGCCGACTGTAGCGGCTGACACCAGCGTGCCGAGGAACTTCCAAGTCTCCTGCTTGCGGGGCGTTGTGCCGAGCCAGTAACCTATCTTCAGGTCGGTAACGAACGCTCCGGCCATTGACAACGCGGTGCATACCACGCCGCCCATGATGAGCGCCGCCACCATGCCGCCTGTGCCTTTAAGACCTACGGCCACCATAACGACAGAGGCGAGGATGAGCGTCATAAGCGTCATACCCGACACGGGGTTGCTTCCGACGATAGCTATCGCGTTGGCTGCGACGGTGGTAAAGAGGAACGCTATTACCGCAACGAGCAGTATTCCTACGGCGGCGAAGAGGATATTGCCCTTCATCACGCCGAACCAGAAGAACAGGAAGATGACCAAAAGTGTGACTATCGCGCCGATGGCGATAATTTTGAACGGTATGTCGCGCTGCGTACGGAGCACTTGCTTGCCGTCACTCTTGCCTCCGCGCATTTCCCTTGCAGCCAGGCTGACGGCATTCTTTATTATACCCCATGAGTTGATGATGCCTATTATGCCGGCCATGGCGATACCGCCGATACCGATATATTTGCCGTAATACGTGAAAATCTGCTCCGGCGACATGTCGCCTACCGCGGTGGTGATGGACGGATCCCACTGGTTCAGCACCTGTCCGTTGAACAGTACGGCCATTATCGGCACGATAAGCCACCATACCGCCAGCGAGCCGAGGCAGATAATGAAGGCGTATTTCAGACCTACGATATAGCCGAGGCCGAGCACTGCCGCGCCGGTATTTACCTTGAAAACGAGCTTCGCCTTGTCGGCAATGGTCTCGCCGAGGCCTATCACGCGCGTGGTAAAGTTCTCGTTCCACCATCCGAAGGTAGCCACGATAAAGTCATACAGACCTCCCACGAGTCCGGCCAGCAGCAAAGGCTTGGCCTGCTTGCCGCCCTTGGCGCCGCTTACGAGCACCTGCGTGGTGGCCGTAGCCTCGGGGAAGGGGTACTTGCCGTGCATGTCGCTGACGAAATACTTGCGGAACGGGATGAGGAAAAGTATGCCGAGCACGCCTCCAAGCAGTGAGCTGAGGAAGATTTCGAGGAACGATGCGCCCATGCCGGGGTATTTATCCTCGAGGATGTAGATGGCGGGCAGGGTGAATATGGCACCTGCCACGACGGCGCCCGAGCATGCCCCGATACTCTGTATGATGACGTTCTCGCCCAGCGGGTTGCGCCTTTTTGCCGCCGTCGACACTCCCACAGCGATTATGGCGATTGGTATGGCGGCCTCGAACACCTGTCCCACACGTAAGCCTAAGTACGCGGCGGCGGCCGAGAACAGCACAGTCATCAACACGCCCCACGTAACCGACCATCCGTTAACTTCCGGATAAGCCTTCGTGGGGTCCATAACGGGGCGGTATTTCTCGCCCTCCTTCAGTTCGCGGAACGCGTTGTCAGGCAGCCGCACTCCGTCTTTTTCCATATCTTCCATTGTTCTTCAGTTTTTAATAAGGAGCAGACGGCACAATCATTAGGCCGCCATGCTACTTATGTTAGAGTTATTTTACGATAGTTTTCCTTGTCCTTACCGTGCCGTCGCTCATCTTCTGGCGAACGATGTTGAGGCCACGCTGCGGGGCGTTGAGCTTTGTTCCCGACGGCGAGAAGTATTCCGTGCTTACCACATCGGCGTCGCTAACGCCTATGTTGCTGATTCCCGTGGTCACGCCTTCGCCGTATTCAACGTTCAATGTGGCGCCGGCGTATTTGCTGACCTCGGTCTCTACCTGGTTGACGGGCATGCCTTCGAGGGTGTATGAAGGTACATATGCTGTGCTATTTCCATCTTGTAACGTTATATCATCTATGCCTTCACAATCTTTAAACGTAACATAATAGTCCGTTTTTGAACCACTCGTTTGGTCTTTATACGGATTTTTTACGTCTATAAAAGCACATCTTTCAACATAAATACTTGCAAGATAGCCTATTCCTATTGCATAACCTGTATTTCTCAGCATGTCTGATTTATACAAACAATTAAGCATGTGCACTTTACCGAAGCGCACGCGGGGCATGCGTTCGCGGCAACCCTCGTCCCACCAACAGGCGTAGAATGTGGTGTTAAGATGTCCGGGGCTATCCTCTTCGCTGTCAGAACCTCCCCAAAGATTACTGAAACGGTGGTCGTCAGATTTTCCTGGACCATCAGGCCACGGCTCTATAAGATAATGGAAGCGGCACCATGTAACGGCAATGTTGTCCGAACCATTGTTGCAGTCGAAGTTTCCGTCCACTCCGTCTTGGAAATCGCAGTGGTCAACCCATATATTGGTGCTGCCATGCAAGTCGAGATTGTCGTTGCCGTCCATGTCGTATGCGCCTGAAGCCTTGAACGTAACGTTTCGTATTATAATGTTATTACAATCTGTTAAGCGAAGAATACCGCTTCGACTTGGTGTTTCCGAGTGAGTAAGATTAACCAACGCTGAGCCTGGAAGTCCGTATATAGTCTTATTGCTCACACCCGAGCGTGATAGCACTCCCGTAAATTCTATTTGGCCGTCTATGTATATAGTGGCAGGTGTCGAACCCGATAATGCATTGTTTAGTTCTTGTCGCGAAGTCACTCTTATAGGATTTTCGTCATTGCTGCCGGTCACACCGCCGTCGACCGTTGCCCAACCCACGGGCTGGTTGTAGTCATATTCAGACATTTGTGCCTTTGTCTGTACTACGCCCAACGCAAGCATTGCGGCGCATAAAAGTAAAGTAGATGTTTTCATAAGCATTGTTTTTTATATAAATAATGTGGCAAAATTAAGAAAAATATTGCTTATGGAGAAACGAATGCTGATAAAATTATGGATACACGTTAAATAAGCGTATTCTAAAAGATGGCCTTTCGTGTTGTGAAAGACGGCAAATAGTGCGTTAAAAGGCCGTATTTTGGAAGCTAAAAGATGGCCTTTTGTGAGGCTGTTAGTAAGTTGTTGGTAGTCAGTGGATTATGAATTGATGAGTCGAATGAGCCAATTAGGCCTGATGGGAGTGGTAGGATGGGGTGTTGTTGGGCGGTTTTGTGGTTGGCGGATGGGGTAAATAGGCCTGATGGGAGTGGTAGAAAGGGGCGTTGTTGGGTGGTTTTGTGGTTAGTGGATGGGCCCAATAGGCCTTGACAAAAACGGCAGTTCGGGGCATTGTTTCAGTGCTCCGGACTGCCGATAGTGGGTTGTATGGCCGGTTATGGCTTATTGGTTGTCGTTCATCAGGATGTCGGTCAGTTCCTTCATTCCTTCTGATGCGCCTTTCATTATATGCCGCACGTCGTGGCGTCCGGCTGCCATCACGGGCTTGGGGTCGATGAGGTAAATCGGTACGGACGGCTTGGCGTACTGCACGAGGCCTGCCGCGGGGTAGACGTTGAGCGATGTTCCGATGATGACGAACAGGTCGGCCTGCTGCGCGTAGTCGGCTGCCACGCTGATGTTAGGCACCGCCTCGCCGAAGAATACTATGTATGGGCGGAGCAGCGAGCCGTCGCCGGCCTTCTCGCTGGGCGCCACGTCGATGTCGTCTGCCGTCATCGTGCGCCAGTAGCGGGGATTGTCCACGTCACGGCTGGAGCACGTTTTCATCAGTTCTCCGTGCAGGTGGATTACGCGCGAGCTGCCCGCCATCTCGTGAAGATTGTCCACGTTCTGCGTCACTACGGTCACGTCATACTGCTGTTCGAGCGCGGCCACGAGGCGGTGGCCCTCGTTTGGCTTGGCCGCCAACAGTTTTTTGCGCAGCATGTTGTAAAAGTTGTTTACGTAGACGGGGTCTTGCAGCCACGCCTCATGCGTTGCCACGCGCGCCACGGGATAGTTCTCCCACAGCCCGTCGGCGTCGCGGAAAGTGCTCAGTCCGCTCTCGACGGACATTCCCGCACCGGTAAGTACAAAGAGTTTTTTCATTGTTTTGCGTATTTAGAGAAGTTAAAGAAGTAAAAGAAGTTATCACTACGCTTCGCTACGTTAGAAGTTAAAGCCAAATGTTTTGTAATCAACAGCAGGGTATTAGGATGATTGGCTTTATTAGTTTTGTCGTCGTAAAATGGCAAAGCGTTCGTCTTTAATTTCTTAGCGAACGTAGTGAGCGATAACTCCTTTAACTTCTTTAACTCCTTGTTCATTGTTATCTTTCCACAAAATTAGTGA
>NZ_JACJJG010000099.1 GCF_016899855.1 Marseilla massiliensis | reverse complement strand
GGGTGTAGGAAAGATAGGCCATGCCGACTTTATGACCTCGCGCCTTATTTATCATGACAACGCAGAAAACGACGGACATCTGTACATCCGCAACAAAGAGACGGGTATAATCGTGGCTAACCTCAACCTGCCCGACATTCTCTCTCGCTTGCGCACCAGCGACGAACTCCATGCATACTCAGAGCAGGAATTCCTCGACCGTGGGTACGACTACCAGATAACCGTATTCCTGCGCGGCGACGAGCTCCAGTACATCAACATCAGTATCAGCGTGCTCGGCTGGAGCAAGCGCATACAGTTTGAGGAACTGTAATCTAAGTGAAAAGGTGAAAGGGTGAGAAGGTGAAAAAGTGAGGCTCTTAAGAAAGTCGACAAGCAGACGAGGATATATATTTAGTCGACAAGTTGACGAGAAACGAGCAGACAAGGAGATATGTTTAGCAGACAAGTTGACAAGTGACAAGCAGACGAGGAGATTTGCTTTAGAGAGCAACCAACAAGGCATTTGGCTTTAACTCCTAACGGAGCGTAGCGAAGTGAGAGTTTCCTTGAGCAAAGCGAAAAACTTCTTTAACTCCTAAAAAACTCCTTTAACTCCTGAAAGAAAAACCCCTTCCCTCCTAAAAAGAAAATTCCTTAAAAAAGTGAATCTATGAAACATGATAAATATAAATGGTTAGGCTCCGCCCTCTGTCTGGCATTGATACTGGTAATGGCGTCGTGCAGCATGAGCGACGACATGGAGTGTCCGCCCGACAATGGCGGCGAAGGACAGCAAGTTTACGTGCAACTGCGCCTCACCGTACCCTCATCAGGGCAAGGAACACGAGCAGGAGACACCCCAGAAGGTGGCGAGGAAAACAATGAAGGCCGTGAGGAAGGACAGGAATATGAAAATACAATATCCTCGGCTCTTGTTTTCTTCTACCGCGCAGACAATAATATCAATGCTGACGGCAGCACCCCGATAGACGAATATGCCAGCTTCACAGTCAGCGGCATGGAGAATGGGAATTATGTCACCAATCCCGTACAGGTACCGTTGGAATTTAATACTACTTATAACCTGATTGCCGTTGCAAATCCTGGTAATGACGGACGTTGGGAACGGCTCGCTGCCGACGGACTGACACTTGCTGAGGTGCGCGACAACATTAGCACACAGGTTTGGACAGAGACGGGAGACGTAGAAAAAGTATATTCAAACTTCATGATGTCTTCGGAAGATGGTAGCGAAAAATTAACCGTTACTGATGCAAACACAAGTCCGGATAATCCGGCAGGCAGGAATACGTCAATCTATGTGGAACGCATTGCTGCACGCCTTGACTATCAGGTAGACAACGAATACACTTGTAATGACCCGCAATATCCTGGCGCACGGGTTGTGATAAACGGTGCTGCCATACTCAACCGGTTTACCGCCGGTTCTTACCTTATAAAGCGTGTGACAATCGACAACAAATTAGATGGCAGCGTGACTTATCTCGGCGATGAAGAGCCTGCCAATGGCGGCATGGCTACAAACTATGTCATTGACCCATGGACATTGACGAAGAACGAAAGCAACAACAGTTTCACATTGCCTGATGCTGACGGGCGGCTTGCCGGAACACAGGTTGATGCTGCCGGGTTATACAATTCCGAAACATTCTTGCCCAAGGGTTCTGATGACCCGGCGTATTGGGCAGGCAAGTGTAGTTCCGGTACAGCTATGGAAGGCGAAGGTGCAGGATGGTATCGTGTGGGATATATGCTTGAAAACATCACGTCATCGGCAAACACATCAAAAGACTATAATACGGGAATAGTGTTCAAGGCTGAGTTTATTCCGGATGGTCTTGTCGGTTATGACAAGGAAAAGAAACCAACATTCTTCAGTTATGACGGTACGTTGTACGCCACGCTTACCGGCATGATGGGCGCACTTAACAGTCAGCAGGACTTTGCACAGTATGTTGAAGGGCGAATAAAAGAATGCAGAAGTTGGGCTGACGTAACAGCGTTTGCCGATAAACTGAACGACCCGACAGGATACGCCGAATATCTGAGGACAAACCAGAATGGATATTTCACTGTTGATGCCGTGACTACGTGGACTAAGTATCTCAGCACAGAGCTTGGAGTTTTTGAAGATCCTGACAACGGCCCAAAGATAAATCAAGGCGAAAAGAATACGCGCAAACTGCTTTACGCAAGCAGCGGCGAACGCCTGCGCACATATTACAACAGCCAGTGCTACTATGTTTGGTGGCTGCGCCACAGTAACAACAATGATGATACAACCAACGGCGTGATGGAATACGCCATCGTGCGCAACAATATATATAAGGTGAACGTGACCGGCGTTTATTCGCTCGGTGGCGACATACCCGGCGATGAAGAGCTGAGAGCCAACGTTTATGTGAAAGACTGGGAGGGACTTGACCCTGAAACCTTGCCGATGTGATGAACCGATAAAAAGACTTTTTATGAAAACATACGCATACTTTTTGAGATACGCCCTGCTGGCACTGCCGCTGGTGTGCGCCTTTGCCCTCTCGTCGTGCTACAACGACGAGGACGGCGACTGCCCCGGCGGCAACGAGCCGGTGGAAGTGCGCCTAAACGTTTCGGCGCAACAGATAGGCGACCTTAACGGCACACGCGCTGGCGGCGACGGACTTGCCGACGAACACGAGTTCATGCACAGCCTTCGCGTCTACATCGTAAATGAAGCTGGCAGCGTGATGCAGTCTTTCGAGCGTAATCCGGCAGCCCTTGAGGCCTATAGCACCGCGGCAAGTACTGGCGACCTGACCAATTGGAGTTCTGAATCGTTTGAGCTTGCACCGGGAGAATACACAGTTTATGCCTTTGCAAACTTTGAAGGACACCAAGGATTTGCTGGAGGGGTTGCGCAACCAGCTGATAATTTTATAAACACGTGTTTTGAAGGCAGTACGGTAAACACCATAGCCCTCAACGGCTTTACGGTAGCCGATCCGGCAGGCAAAATTAAGTTTGTCAGTGATGGAAGTGGTGAGGTGGTGTATATCCCCATGAGTGCAAGTCAGAGGATAACCGTCACAGCCAACACGCACGACATATCGATAGGCCTCGTCCGCCTTGTAGGCAAGGTACAGCTTACCGTCAGTCCAGATAATGCAGAGATAGGGCAGGATGCCACCGTCACTTTCTCAGGCTATTCACAAAACGTGCCGCTGATGGAGAGCGACCAGACGGGCGCAACCGGCGGGAATGCTTATATCTACAACACCGACCGCTCCCTTTACGGCAAGCGCGATGCGTCAACCGGCGAAATTCCCCTTACCGGCTACGACCCTAACGCCGGCACAACCTACTCGTTCTATGTCAACGAAACACCTACGCCCAATGTCGAAGCCGGCGAAGGTGGTTTCAC
The DNA here is from genome assembly GCF_016899855.1 of Marseilla massiliensis. Lineage (GTDB taxonomy): Bacteria > Bacteroidota > Bacteroidia > Bacteroidales > Bacteroidaceae > Prevotella. The sequence continues at coordinate 6,165 of NZ_JACJJG010000099.1, read as the reverse complement.
TGTGACGCTTAACACTGGTAAAACCGATAATGATAATACAGGCGGCGTAATGTCGTATGAGTCGCGCACCAGCCGAACTGACATACCCCGCAACCACGTTTATCAGTTGACATTGCGCTTTGACAATTATGATTTGCAACTTAATGCTAAAGCTGGTATTCGCGGTATAGGTGGATATTTGGCGTATGTTGTTGCTGTTGATGAAACGACTTATGTTGTGAGCATAACTTATGGAACTTGGCTTAGCATAGAGGCGGCGTTGGCTAATATAGATGGCACATCAAGCTTTACATGGCGTGCGGATGACTACAATCCAGATGGAATGGATGATTATGCCGCCACAGGAAACTCTGTGGACATAATGTTCTCTGGTTCTGCATCAATAATGACTAATACTTACACATTTTATTTGGATGCATCGTGGACGGACGGTGGAAATACGTACAACCGCACTTACACCGTGATAGTTAGTGTTGATAGGGATTATAATGATGTAATAGATGAAGTCATTGAAAATATGGGAATAAACTCGACGCGCAGCTCGTCGGCAGTGCTCCCGTATGAATGGCTTAATATGGTAAAAGTAAAAAAATGACAAGGAGGTAGCTATATGAAAAATACATCTTTTTGTAAAAGATACAGACTGTTAGCCGTTCTCTTCGCATTGCTCTTTGGATGCGTGGGAATGCAGGCACAGAATAGGAATAGAACCATTGTACATAAGCAAGGTCATTGGTATGATCCGGCTTTTCAAGAAAACCATACCCGTGATGAAAATGCATCTCCTTCTGACAATTTTGAATCTAAAGAAGAAGGTACAACGACATCCGATTTTGGATATGGTCCTATACAGAAAACCCATGAATATCGAGCCGTAATTTACATGAATCCTGGCCAACAGAAGTATATAAGAGTACCAGCAGCTATGCTCGATGGTATCAATCAAGCTCGAAGTGTATTGTGTACTTATCAACGATGGTATAATTATGAAGATGATGGCTTGTTTGATGAAGATTTTGTTACATATTATAATCAAGGTGTTGATTATACAACAACATTGTCCAATGGCGTTGTTGGAGGTTCTTTTATAAATGACTGGACTGAGAGATGTGATTTACATCACATTCTTACAGTAGTAAGACTTAATATGCCAATGAATTATGGAAATCAAGTATATTATTTAGCATGTGATATGTCAGATTACGAAGATGCAAGATGGGATGGAAATAATCTTATTGAACCTACTCTTAGCCAACGCTTAATTTATACAATACGCCCTGCATCTGAAATCCGTGACGAAATAGCCTCTCATAATGAGAATACCCGCACTTATTATGAGAATCATGATATTCATCTTCCGGCAAAACGTATAAGTAATAATGAACATTCATTAGAACAGGTTGTATTGGATATGCAAGCGGACAATTATTTCGTTCCAGGCGAAAATACAGGCTCGCCTAATAATTTACAAATAGAAATAACTGATTCGCGAGGACAAAATGTAAATTCGTCCCAAAATGGTATAACAAGAAGTGATGTACAAGTAGGCAGTGATACACGCAAAATATCATTTCAACAATTTAATGATAGACTTTCTGATGGGGACGTATATTATATTAATGTTTACAAATATGGAGAAAATGAAAATGGTAATCGGTTAAGATATAATATAGCTCAATTTAAATTGACTTTTGAGGAAGGAACGGAGGGAATTCGTCTTAGAGACGTAAATGAGGCAGTTCAAGAAGGTGAATCAAATAATTATTACCATCGAACAAATGAATATTTAGAAAGTAGAGGTTACAGACTACTTAATCAACTGAATTTTGATTTTAAGACAGTTAATTATAGTGACTTGAATGTAAGTCAACACAATCCTAATGTTAGGTATTATCCTTATCCGTTGGATTGGGACACGTCTTCATATGCGTTTTATTGTGGAGAAGGAGATGCTGGTGTATATGGTTCGGAGCAAAACTATAGTTATGCGTTAGACCGAAGTCATTATCCACAATGGGGACAGTATGCAATAACTAATGGCGATGGATGGAGAACTACTACCGATCCTGAGGAGGCAACAGTAACTGGTAATAGCGAAGATTTCCATTTATATGTGGATGCAAATGAACGACCTGGTACAATTTGTGAATTACCTTTTGAGGCTGAGCTTTGTAGATCGTCAAGGCTTTTTGTTACTGCATATATTAGAAGCTTGAGTGGTGATGCCGATGCAGGAGTAATGTTCCTTATACGTGGATATGACGATGAAGGTGGCCATGTTGTTTATACCCATTCTGTAGGACAAATACCCGTGCCGTCGGAAAGTATATATTCAGAAAGAAATGATCCTACATATGAATGGTATCAAGTGTATTTTGAGTTTACTAATCCTTCAAATGAAACTTATGACCGTTATACCCTTGAGTTGTTGAACAATTGTTCTCGTACAAATGGAGGTGATTTTAGCATAGATGATATTCGCATATATTTCAGCCCCGTAGAGGTTGAGGCTCATACAACAAGGCCTGTGTGTACAGGAACAATAGGTGATAATGGCGGAGAAGTTGAGGTTGGCATAAATTATGAAATGCTTTTAAATCGTACAGGATTAAGGGATAATAATAATTCTGAGGTGTCGCATACTGTTTATTTCAGTTTTGTAGACCGTGAGGTTTACCGTAATTACTTTGCAGACATGAACTTGGACGATATAACATTAGAAGATGTTAATAAGGCTGTTGAGGATGGTTTGATACATGGTGATGGAATTTACAACGGACAGGATAATTACGGCCAATTCTTGTTCTGCACGGATTATGATGCTAATGACGGATCAGTCGGATGGGCAAATAATATTGGAGGCCAAGGCGATGCGCGGCAACTGACGTTTACGATACCAATTCCCACCAATGGCGATGGTACATCTACGTTGCAGACAGGAAAGAGCTATTATGTTCTTTTTAGAGTTGGAGAAGATGGCGATCCAGGTAGTGATATTACAAAGTATGGTGATGCTTATGCCATGGGTGATGTGTGCGGATTGCGTGGAATATTCACGGTTGAGGGCCCGCTGATTATAAGAGTCAACGGAGGTTTGCAACACTCGCAGACAGCATTGGCTTGTATAGGTCAAGAACCCAATGTAGATGTAAATATGTATTATACTGCTGCAGATGGAAAGCAAGTACCCATTGATGCACCGTTTGATTGGTTTTTTGGTACACTTGACGAATTTAGGTCTTTGCATACAGACCCGATAGAAGGAACAGGTGAGCAACGATCTTTGCAACAGGCGTTGGAACAGTTCCGTCATTTTTATCCAGACTTGACAAGCGTGACAAATAATGTTGTGTCGCAAGAGAGAGATGATGAAGGTGGTAATTGGCGTTTGTATCAAGAAGACATCGATCTTATACGTACCCTTAGCACGGATTATAGTGTTGATGGATTGAATCCGAAACTAACCTTGGCTGCATCCAATGACCTGAGCATAAGGCTTCGTCAGGAGGAAACTCCGATAGTACTTATACCTATTGGCTATATGGATGAATACATACCTGACGGTATGGAAGAGGCTTATTCCGTTTGTTGGGAGCCTACGCCTATGATACTTTATGCTCAAGGCACAGCCCCGACCTTGAATGTAGGTAACAAAGATGAAGATTATTCGGCAGCAGAAGGCTACCGCGTGAAGGTGCGTATCGGTAAGTCGCAGTATGATGCATTAGGTAGTGCAGGTCTGCCTGTACCGGTTAGAGATCCGAAACTCATAACTTCTGACGGCACAGAGCAAGATGTGACGGTAACTCCAATAGATGGCGATGGTGCTAATAATCTGTATTTGGTTTGGACTAATGATAGTCATTACGATGTAAATGAAAATGAAATATTGATAGGAACTGTTGATGACTTTACGATTAACTCTTCCATGACGGCAGGAGAATCGCGTGTGGTTCTGCACTTCACCAACCCCGACTTCACCCCACGCGAAGGATTCCGCTATTATGTGCAATGCCAATTTACTTCAAATCCGGTGCACACGGAAGCTTGTTATGGCAATCTTACCATACCTTTGGTATTTGTTCCCGATTATCAGGTTTGGACAGGAACAACATCTGGCAACTGGAATGATGATGGCAATTGGCGTCGTGCCGAGCCTAGAGAATTGAACAAGGATGAAAGTGCCTATATAACCAATGATGACAACGGGACGAGCCAGGGTTATGCGCCTTTGGAAACAACAAAGATTGTTATACCGTCAACAGGTGCGGTACAACTCTACGATGCACCGGCGGCAGTGGCTGGCGGCAGGATTCTTGACTTGATGACAAATAAGGGTGAACTAAGTAATCCGACGGAATACATACAATATGACCTCACCGTGCAAAAGCAGGATGATGACACATATCTGGCTGATATATATGAAACCAACCTGTGCGAGCAAGTGCATTTTGATTACGGTGGAGAAATGTTGCATAGTGAACTTTTGGAATACACCAAGGCTTGGACGGAAGTAAGTATGCCGGTGAAGCAATGGACGTTGGTAAGTACACCTCTGACAGGGGTTTACTCCGGCGACTGGTACACTAAGACTTCCGGTGATGAAACTTCCGAATATTTCGAAGACATTTCGTTCCAAGATAACAGCAGGTTCAAGCCGTTTATGACACAGCGCAGTTGGGACGGTAATGCCAGAGTTGTTCAGAACTCAAATGCAGGAACGGCAGCTATAAGCGATCAGGTAGTATGGAGTTCTACATTCGATGATGTCGCAGTGCCTTATTTGCAGGGTAAGGGCTTCTCAATCCATGCCAACATGGGTAGCAGTTATTCAAAAGACAGTGTGACATTCCGCTTCCCGAAATCTGATGAAACTTATTCAGGTTATTCTGATCAACTAAGCCGTGATAACTATGGACGTCTTACAACGGACGGACTCGTTGGCGAATCGTCTGTTTATGATGTTCAAATAAAACCGTCATTGGATGGTAAGTATATAATAATAGGTAATCCGTTTGTGTCGCATCTTTCTGCCAAAGAGTTTTTTGCTGCCAACAGCAATGTGTTGGAGAGCATGTATTGGATTGGAAACGGCGACCCGATGACCGGTGCGGCTGACGAAGACGGCAACTGGTGGACTTCCGACGGAACAAGCGACGCTCTGATTCCTCCATACACGGCGTTCTATGCCCAGCTGAAAGGACAACCGTCGACAGGCGAACGGACCATCTATTTTAATGCTGATATGGCAGCATTGAAGCCAGCGACAACGGGAAATGCTACGTCGACAAACGGTCTGGTGATTTCCGCTGTTGCTGAAAACGGCAAGAGTTCGGCGTTACTTTCTTATAAGGCTTCTGCTGAGAATGGATATGTAACGACTGAGGATGTGCAGTTGTTAGGCGAGGCTGACAACTCAGTGCCAATGGTTTATACCGTGGCTGGCAATATGGCAACGAGCATCAATCGAATCAAGGACTTGAGACAGATTCCGTTGGGTATATTTGCAGCTGACGATGATGTCACTACGCTGACGTTTACTGGCGTTGCGGCGCTGATGGAGCCGTCGCTCTATGACGCCGAGATGAACACTGACACTCCGCTGACCGAGGGCTATACGCTGACCGTAAACGGTGCTTCGCACGGACGTTACTTCATCCGCGCCAAGGGTGCTGGCGAGGGTACTACCGGCATAACTGATGTGGAAACGGGAGATGGCGGCGTAAGCGTGTATTCCGTAGCGCCACGGCAGGTAGTGGTGTCTTCGGGCGCTGAGCTGCTTGAGGTGAGCGTTTATTCCGTAGGCGGCGCAATGCTTGGGCATGAGAGCGTTGGCGGTGGCCGCACGGCCGTGACGCTTGACGGCATCGACAGTGGCGTGGCTGTTGTCAGGGTGGTAACTGCCGACGGACAGACAACGCGCAAGCTCGTCGTAAAATAAAATGTAAGTTCTTTGTTATGACAGTTTAGTTATAGTATCATGAAGTAGTAAAGTGGAAACCTCCGGCTGTTATGCCGGCTGCTTTCCAGTTCTGAGAAAGGCCGTCTTTAGGAGCGCTAAAGACGGCCTTTGCTGGGTTTAGGGTTATGGGGTTTTGCGGTTATGAGGTTATGAGGTTATGGGGTTATAGGGTTTTACGGTTGTGCGGTTATGGGGTTATGGGG
>NZ_JACJJG010000098.1 GCF_016899855.1 Marseilla massiliensis | reverse complement strand
GTGTGGAAAAAGCGCCGCCAACGGCACCACGAAAAACACGGAAGCGATGACAAATAAAAATATATGAATGTCCGCAAAGCTCCCATTCATTAGTAGTTAAAGGAGTTAAAGTAGTTACCGTTCGCTTCGCTCACTAAGGAGTTAAAGACAAATGCCTCGTTGGTTTATGCCTTATTAATGGCGGTTTGGTTAATTGCGGACATTCATATAAAAATAAAAGTTCGTTTTACTCGCTTTTATTTTGTATTTGCCTTTCGGCGATTTGGCAATTCGCTCAACTTGCACTATCCTTACAGAATATAGGCTGCGTCTCGGAAATAAAAATAAATGCTCGTTTTACTCGCTTTTATTTTGTATTTCGCTCAACTTGCACTATCTTTGCACTCTAAAAACAATCAAGTTTATCAAGATATGTCAGGAACAAAAAAAATCAAGACGGCTCTCGTCTCTGTATTCCACAAAGACGGGCTTGACGAGCTGCTTGCGAAGCTCAACGCGGAGGGTGTGAAATTCTTGTCGACAGGCGGAACGCAGAAGTTTATCGAATCTTTGGGTTATGAATGCCAGACAGTTGAAAGCGTTACGACATACCCCTCAATCCTGGGTGGACGCGTAAAGACACTCCACCCCAAAATATTCGGAGGCATACTCGGCCGCCGCGACAACGAGTGCGACCGTGAGCAAATGGGTAAATACGAGATACCGGAAATAGACCTCGTCATCGTAGACCTGTATCCCTTCGAGCAGACCGTGGCCAGCGGAGCGTCTGAAGCTGACATAATCGAGAAGATAGACATAGGCGGAATATCGCTAATACGTGCCGGAGCAAAGAACTTCAATGACGTGGTAATAGTGCCGAGCAAGGCCGAATACGGCGTTCTGCTCGACATCCTGAACAAAAAGGGCGCGCAGACCGACATCGAAGACCGCCGCATGTTCGCCACAAGAGCCTTCGGAGTAAGCAGCCATTACGACACGGCAATACACAACTGGTTTAATTCATAGTTCATAATTCATAATTCATAATTGGGTTAGTGGCGTTTATATCATGCCGGATTATCGTGAATCCCAATTATGAATTATGAATTATGAATTACGAATTAAATCCCGCCCGATAACGAATTATGAAATAAGAATAGTGAATTAAATAAGGTATGGGATTCTTTTCATTTATCCAAGAGATTGCAATGGACTTAGGCACGGCCAACACCATCATTATCAGTGATGACAAGATTGTTGTTGACGAGCCTTCGGTAGTGGCGCTTGACCGCCGCACCGACAAGATGATAGCAGTTGGCGACAAGGCCAAGATGATGTACGAGAAGACGAACGACAACATCCGCGTAGTACGGCCTTTGCGTGACGGAGTAATCGCAGACTTCACTGCCTGCGAGCAAATGATGCGCGGACTTATCAAGATGGTACACACTGGCAGCCGCCTCTTCTCTCCTTCGCTCCGCATGGTGATAGGCGTACCGTCGGGTTCTACCGAGGTTGAACTGCGCGCCGTACGAGACTCTGCCGAGCATGCCGGCGGCCGCGACGTTTACCTTATATTCGAACCGATGGCAGCAGCTATCGGTATCGGCATTGACGTGGAGGCTCCGGAGGGCAACATGATTGTAGACATAGGCGGTGGAAGTACCGAGATAGCGGTAATTTCGTTGGGCGGAATCGTGTCGAACAACTCCATCCGCACAGCCGGCGACGACCTTACGGACGAAATTCGCGAGTACATGAGCAAGCAACACAACGTAAAAGTGAGCGAGCGCATGGCCGAACGAATAAAGATTCACGTAGGCTCGGCCCTCACGGATCTTGGCGAAGAAGCTCCCGAAGACTATGTCGTACATGGCCCGAACAAGGTAACCGCACTGCCCATGGAAGTGCCCGTATGCTACCAAGAGATAGCCCACTGCCTCGACAGGACCATAGCGAAAATAGAGAATGCCGTACTGTCAGCCCTTGAAAAGACGCCACCCGAGCTGTATGCCGACATCGTAAAGAACGGCATTTACCTTACAGGAGGCGGCTCATTGCTGCGCGGCCTCGACAAAAGGCTCACCGATAAAATCAAGATACCGTTCCATGTCGCCGACGACCCGCTGCACAGCGTGGCCAAAGGTACCGGCATAGCAATCAAGAACGTTGACCGCTTCTCATTCCTGATGAGGTAAACAATGCGAAACCTGATTGATTTCATCACAAAATACAATCACTGGTTTGTCTTTGTAATACTTGAGGTCGTGAGCTTCGTCCTGCTCTTCAGGTTCAACAGTTACCAGGGCAGCGTATGGTTCTCGTCGGCAAACGTGGTGGCCGGAAAGGTGTATGAGGTTGACGCTGCCATCAAAAACTTTTTCAGCCTGACGAAAATCAACGAGCAGCTGAACGTGCGCAACCTGTATCTCGAACAGACAATAAGAAAGCTCGCGGCGCAAGTACACACCCAGACCGGCGACTCGACATGGCTCTTGCGCACGCAAATGCAAGTGCTGAACGAGTACAAGCTGATACCCGCGAAGGTAATAACCAACTCGCTCGACAAACGCGACAACTTCATAACGATAGACAAAGGGCGGGCTGACGGAGTGGAAAAAGACATGGGAGTAGCCTGTGGCAACGGTGTGGTAGGCGTAGTTTACATGGTATCAGAACATTATGCCATCGTCATACCACTGCTCAACTCAAAGTCCAACGTCAGCGTGACAATCCGCAAGAGAGGATACTACGGCTACCTGCACTGGACGGGCGGAGCCTCTGACCTTGCGTACGTCGACGACATTCCACGACATGCGCACTTCCGTTTGGGCGACCTCGTAGAGACAAGCGGTTACTCGTCAATTTTTCCGCCGGGCATTATCGTTGGGCAAATTCTCCACGTTTACAACTCGAGCGACGGCCTTTCCTACCGTGTGCAAGTACGCCTGACCACCGATTTCGGCAACCTCCGTGACGTATGCGTCATTGACAACAGCGCCATGAAAGAGCGTATAGAACTGCTGCAAAGCGCCGAAGACTCACTGAAACTGAAGCAGAATTAGGAACGCTAGGAATGAAAATCGAAGTAATAAGACATTTCTTCACATTCATTATTTTATGTATCGTACAGGTATTGGTGCTCAACCACATCGAGCTTTTCGGTTGCGCGACGCCTTTCCTGTACGTTTATTTCATCATGTTGTTCAGGCGCGGCTTCCCAAGATGGGCCGTACTGTTGTGGAGCTTCTTCCTCGGCATATTCATTGATATGTTCTCCAACACTCCCGGAGTGGCAGCCTCGTCAGCTACTTTCATCGGACTGTTGCAGCCATACCTGCTCAATCTTTTCGCACCGAGGGACAGCTCTGACGACATGATGCCGACAATGAAGTCGCTCGGAGTGGCAAGATACGTGTATTATACCATCATCTGCGTTTTCATTTTCAACCTTCTGTTCTTTACGGTTGAAATGTTCAGCTTCTTCAACTGGCTGCAATGGGCCTTGAATATATGCGGAAGCACGGTGCTGACGGTGGTGCTAATCCTCGTAATCGAAAACGTAAGGAAACGGTAAACACCACTACTCATGGCTGAAAGAGCTTGAAAATGGACAGGGACTACGGACTTGAAAATAGGAAATACGTCATCGGCGGAGTGGCCGTATTTATCGTCGTGGTGTATATAATACGGCTTTTCACCCTGCAAATAATGAGTGACGACTACAAGAAAAACGCCGACAGCAACGCCTTTTTGAAGAAAGTGGAGTATCCGGCGCGCGGCGTTATCTCCGACCGTAACGGCCGGTTGCTCGTATATAACCAGAATGCATACGACATAATGGTGGTCATGAACGAGGAGAAAGGACGTCTTGACACCGTTGACTTCTGCCAGTCGCTCGGAATAACAAAGGAATATTTCGAAAAAAGAATGACCGAAATAAAGGATAGGAACAAGAATCCCGGCTATTCTCCGTTTACCCAACAAATGTTCATGAGCCAACTATCGGAAAAGGAATTCAGCGTTTTCCAGGAAAAGATATACCGGTTTCCCGGCTTCTACGTCCAACGCCGAAGCGTCAGACAATACACAACGCCATACGCAGCGCACGTACTTGGCGACGTGGCAGAGGTATCCCAGTCCGACATTGAGGAAGATTCCTATTACCAACTGGGCGACTACATAGGCAAGCAGGGCGTCGAAAAGTTTTACGAAAAGCAGCTGCGTGGCGAGAAAGGGATGCAGATTATGCTACGCGATGCCCACGGACGGATACAGGGAAGCTACATGAACGGCAAGCTGGACCGCCGCCCCGTGCCCGGCAAAGACCTCACATTAAGCATTGATGTCAAGCTGCAGGCCCTCGGAGAGCGGCTCCTTGAGGGTAAAATAGGCAGCATTGTAGCCATCGAGCCTTCAACCGGCGAGGTCTTATGCATGGTGTCATCGCCTACTTACGACCCACGAAGCCTTACAGGACGCAAACGAAGTAAAGCACATCTTGCACTCGCACGCAACCCATGGAAGCCTCTTTTAAACCGCTCTATCATGGGTATGTATCCGCCAGGCTCGACATTCAAGACAACGCAAGGCCTAACATTCCTCACCGAAGGCATTATAACGCCGAATACGATGTTTCCGTGCCATCACGGTTTTTATTGCAGAGGACTGCATGTAGGCTGCCACGGTCACGCCTCACCGATAAACCTTGTGCCGGCCATAGGAACCTCGTGCAACGGCTATTTCTGCTGGGGACTGTACTATATGCTTGGCAACAGGAAGAAATACAAAACCGTACAAGACGCCATGAACATATGGCGCGACTATATGGTAAGCATGGGATTCGGCTACAAACTTGGCATTGACTTGTCTGGCGAGAAGCGGGGACTCATCCCTAACGCACAATATTACGACAAGGCATACAAGGGATCATGGAATGGACTGACGGTAATCAGTATAGCAATAGGCCAAGGCGAAGTGCTGCTTACCCCCCTGCAAATAGCCAATCTCGGGGCGACAATAGCCAACCGTGGCTTTTACTACAAACCGCATGTAGTCAGAAAAGTACAGGGTGAACCGCTCGATACCGCATATACACGCAAGCATTACACCATGGCTAACCACCGTGCGTACGACTACATAGTAGCCGGCATGCGGCGGGCTGTCCTGGCCGGGACGTGCCGTGCGGCCAACAGTCCCTATTATGAAGTATGCGGAAAGACGGGAACGGCGCAGAACCACGGTCAGGACCACTCTATATTCATGGGCTTCGCGCCGATGAACGAGCCCAAGATAGCCGTCGCCGTATATGTTGAGAACGGCGGTTTCGGCGCAGAATACGGCGTGCCCATCGGCGCGCTGATGATTGAACAGTACCTGAGAGGCAAGCTTTCGCCCGAATCGGAAAAGAAAGCGGAAGCCTTCCAACACAGACGTATATCTTATGGTGCAGCAAACAGATAGGCAACAAAGCGTACTCCGCTCGCTTGACTGGTGGACAATAGGCATTTACCTGGCGCTTCTGGCGTTCGGATGGCTCAGTGTGTGCGGAGCGAGCTATACTTACGGCGACGCCGACATATTAAGCCTGGACACGCGTTCGGGCATGCAGATAGTATGGATTGGCACTTCAATCTGCCTCGGATTCGTGCTTCTAATGCTTGACGACAGGTTTTACGACACCTTCGCCTACATCATTTACGGCTTCCTGCTGCTGCTGCTATTCGTCACGATATTCAATCCCCACGAAATTAAAGGCTCACGCTCGTGGCTCGTACTGGGGCCTTTGAGAGTGCAGCCTGCCGAGTTTGCCAAGTTCGCCACTGCCCTCGCCGTGGCCAAACTGATGAGTACCTACGGCTTCAACATGCACCGATGGAAAGACTTTGCCGCCGCATGTGCCGTCGTGGTGTTGCCAATGCTGTTCATAGTGTTGCAGAAAGAGACAGGCTCGGCCCTCGTTTACATTTCCTTCTTCCTTATGTTTTACCGCGAGGGGATGACAGGCAGTGTGCTGTTCACCGGTGTAGCGATGATTGTGTACTTCGTCGTAGGCATACGCTACGAGGAAAGCCTGCTGCTCGACACGGGCACTTCGATAGGCAAGTTTGCCGTCCTGCTGCTCGTGCACATCTTCACCTCGGCGATGGTCTACACTTATTGCAAGGACAAGAAACAGTCGCTGATTATCCTGTCATACACCGTCGGTACTACCCTTCTGGCATTTCTGTTCGCCGAGTTCGTCATTCCGTTCGACATAGTATGGGTGCAGCTGGCCGTAAGCGCATTCCTTGTAGGCTACCTTTTATATAATGCCTTGAGCACACGCATACGCCATTATTTCTTCATTATGCTGTTCGCCGTCGGGTCGATAGCCTTCTTCTATTCTGCCGACTACGTGCTCAACAACATCCTCGAGCCGCATCAGCGCACACGTATCAACGTGCTCCTCGGGCTTGACGAAGACCTTGCCGGAGCCGGATACAATGTACACCAGAGCGAGATTGCCATCGGTTCGGGCGGCCTTAAGGGCAAGGGATTCCTCAACGGCACGCAGACCAAGCTTAAGTTCGTACCCGAACAGGATACCGACTTCATCTTCTGCACCGTCGGAGAGGAGGAAGGATTCCTCGGTTCGGCAGGCGTACTGCTGCTGTTCCTGGCCCTCATACTGCGCCTCATCAAGATGGCCGAGCGCCAGCCGTTCAAGTTCGGGCGCGTGTACGGCTACTGCGTGCTGAGCATATTCCTGTTCCATGTGTTCATCAACGTCGGCATGGTGCTCGGACTAACGCCCGTAATAGGCATACCTTTGCCGTTTTTCAGCTATGGCGGCTCGTCGCTTTGGGGCTTCACCATCCTGCTTTTCATATTCCTCAGGATTGACGCTGGGCGTAATCTGGTTAGGGAATAACGATACGGATACAAAATAAAAGCGGCAGCTCCGTCACGGAGTCGCCGCTTTATTAATTAAAACGAATTACTATGAGGTTATCTCATTAGTCAAGTTGAGCCAGCTTGTTGTCAGAGCCGAGCACGTCGATAATCTTGTGCTTGTACATCTCCTCCATGAGGTCACGAGCCGGTCCGCAGTATTTACGCGGGTCAAACTCAGCCGGTTTCTCAGCCAAAGTCTTGCGTACGGCAGCCGTGAAGGCAAGGCGTGAGTCTGAGTCGATATTGATTTTGCATACTGCGCTCTTTGCAGCCTTGCGGAGCTGCTCCTCAGGAATACCCACTGCATCTGGCAACTTGCCGCCATACTGGTTGATGATGTCAACATACTCCTGCGGAACTGAAGACGAGCCGTGGAGCACGATGGGGAATCCGGGCAACTTCTTCATGATTTCGTCGAGCACGTCGAATGCCAAAGGAGGAGGAACGAGGCGTCCTGTCTTCGGGTCGCGTGTGCACTGCTCGGGCTTGAACTTGTATGCTCCGTGGCTTGTACCGATAGAGATTGCCAGTGAGTCAACACCGGTCTTGCTCGTAAAGTCGATTACCTCCTCAGGCTTTGTATAGTGAGATTCTTCTGCTACAACCTCGTCCTCAACGCCTGCGAGTACGCCGAGCTCGCCCTCTACGGTAACATCGTACTGGTGAGCGTAGTCAACGACCTTCTTTGTCAGGGCTACGTTCTCGTCATAAGGCAGTGAAGAACCGTCAATCATCACTGAAGAGAAGCCCATGTCTACGCAGCTCTTGCAGAGCTCGAAGCTGTCTCCATGGTCAAGGTGAAGCGCAATCTCGGGATGATTGCAGCCCAGTTCCTTAGCGTATTCCACAGCGCCTTGGGCCATATACTCAAGAAGCGTCTGGTTGGCGTAGTTGCGTGCGCCCTTTGAAACCTGCAGGATAACCGGTGACTTCAGCTCTGAAGAAGCCTTGATGATTGCCTGCAACTGCTCCATGTTGTTGAAGTTGAATGCCGGGATGGCGTAACCGCCGTTGATGGCTCTCGCAAACATATCACGGGTGTTTACCAAGCCAAGTGTCTTATAACTTACCATAATGTTAAAAAATTTATGTTATAATGAAAAATCTTTCCCTTAAAGCACCGCAAAGTTAACAAAATCTTTCGTCAACGCAAAGGCATTAGGCACTTTTAGTGTTGCAAAACGGTTATTTTTCAGATTAATTTTACATTGTCAAACAACGTTGCGCCGTTTTGGCAAGTGAGTTTTACAAAATTTCCACATAATCCCGTTTCCATGCCGCCCGCCACGCCAACGGCACCACGCGCCGCTTCGGTATCAACACATCCGGGCACCGGCATGAAGGGACGAGCGGGCCTTGCGCCATGACGTTTGCCGGCTTATGGGCATAAAAAAAGGAGTACCGCTGTACTCCAACCTTGTTAACCTTAAATCTAATACTATGAAAAACACGATGCAAAGGTAAGGGATTTATGGCATAACCGCAATACTACGTGGCTGGTAAATGCGTGGAATGTCCGTTTTTTTGACATAAATCAAAAGTTGGCGAGCACGGTTTCTTTCCACATTACGTACCGCACGGCACCCTGCCTTGCGCCATACGTGCATGTGGCTGACAGTCAACGCGTTTGCGAAAGGCCGTCTTTTGGCTTGCGAAAGGTGGCCTTTCACGTTGTAAAAGACGGCCTTTTGGAAGGCAAAAGACCGCCTATCGCTCAACGCGCGGCCACGTTGTTGCGGTATTGCGACGGCGAAAGGCCCGTATGCTTCTGCACATACCGACTGAAATACGACAGCGACGAGAATCCGAAACGCTCAGAAATATCCGTCAGCGACAGTTCCCTACGCCAGAGCATACGCACGATTGCACTCACCGTAAAGCGGTCAATCCAGTACGTGGCGGGCCTTCCGCTCACCTTGCGGCACACCTCTGATAGATAATGTGGCGTAACGCACAGCCGTGAGGCATAATGATTCAGGTCGCGGCCGGTAAGATACTCGCCGTCATACAGCATACCGACAAAGCGCAGCAACAGGTCGGCAGTACGCTTTGACACGCTCGGCAGAGCATTGCCGCGCGCATGTATGTCGTACAGGTCGAGCACGTGCGCCATCAGCAGGTGCTCAATCATCTCGCCGCGGAACAGGTGATTCTCGTCAGCCATCCTGCAGCGCAAGTACTTCATGCCCTCAAGGCACACTTCAAAGTCGTGTTCCGACAGCTTCATCACCGGATTCTGCAACAGCGACAGATGGCCTATCACCCCGTAATCGCTGCGCAGCGCCATCGACGCCACCAACGATTCCGACAAGCTCATGATAACGGCGGTGAAGTCGGCAGACTCGGCAAAGCATGACGCCAACGACGCGTTAGGCAGTATGACGTAATCGCCCGGCGCCACGTTGAACCTTACTTCCTGGAAAACAAACCCCATGCTGCCGCCAATGCAAAGCACATGCAGCACATTGCCCGCCATGAGCGACAGGTCGCAGTCGCCCAAAGTGTCGAAAAAACGTATGTCCGTGTAACCGTTCTTATCCATATAGCCAATATATAAAGGTTTACTTTAACCGCAAAAATAACCAAAAACCACGAATAGTGAAAATATCAAGCAGAATTTCATAACAATGTTACCACGCAGAAACAGTATCTTTGCAGCACTAACGAAAACCATTTATCAAGATGAAAGAAGCAAGACTTAACAACGGCGTAATAATGCCGGCAATAG
>NZ_JACJJG010000097.1 GCF_016899855.1 Marseilla massiliensis | reverse complement strand
GGGTATTGTCTTAACTCCTTTACTCCATAACTCCTTAACTCCTTGAAAAATACTTTAGAAATTCACCTTGAATCCTGCGTTGAGCTTAGCTCCGTAGTATTCAACCTGCATCGTGCGGTCCTTCTCGCCCTGGTAGTAGCGCAGGGGTTGGTTGAGCAGGTTGTTGGCCTGTACGTAGAAGGTGTACTTCGTGTTCTTTCCCCAGGTGTAGCTTGCGTTGAGGTCCATGTAGTGCGTTGCGTCGTAGTAGCGGCGCAGGGCGGTCTCCTCCACATACTCCTCGTCGTCCTGGAAGGCCGACGTGAAGTTGTAAGACAGGCGCACGTTCAGGCCCCACTTGTCGAAGTAAAGCGACGCGTTGGCCATGTGCTCGGGCGAACCGGGCAGCGCCTGCTCGTCCTTGTCGCCGAATACAGACTTCACAATGTTGCTGTGAGTGTAAGTGTAGTTGCCGTAGAAGCCAACGCAACGCAGTGCCGGAGAGATGAAGCCGAAGTCGCGCTGGAAGCCAAGCTCCACTCCGAGCAGGTCGGCGTCGAAGGCGTTGAGCGGCTGGCTGACCTCTGCCTCGGCGTAATTGCCGTAAGCCATGTCGCGCTTCAGGTTGACAGAATAGTCCTTGACGCGCTTGTAGAACACTGCCGCCGACACAAGGCCGACACTCTTGAAGTAGTAGTCGGCTGACAGGTCGATGTTGTGCGAGGTGATAGGCTTCAGGTCGGGGTTGCCCAGTGTGATTTCAACAGGCGACTCCTCGGTGTTGTAAGAAGCGTTGGCAACGAGGTGAGAGTACTTCGGGCGTGCCAGCGTCTTGGTGTAAGAGGCGCGCACCTTGAGGTCGTCGGTAGCGTCCCATTTGACGAGGAAACTCGGCAGCCAGCTTATGTAGTTGTTCTTGAACTTGCCCGTTGGGTCGAGGCTTTCGTCTCCGTTCTCGTCGATGTTCCAGTTGAAGCCGCTTGTCTCAAGGTCAGTGTACTCCATGCGGAGGCCGGCCATTACCGTGAACTTGCGTCCCAGCTTCTGCGTGAAGCGCAGGTATGCGGCTGTAACCTGCTCGGTTGCGTCATAGTCTCCTGCCGATTCTTCGAGCACCTGCTCGCCTCCGAGCAGGGCCCAGTCCTTCGCATTAAACTGCTCGAGGTAGTCCTTGCTTACGAAGTCCATGGCCTTGTACTGGTCGCCGGGCATGAAGCCGTCGCGTATTTGCGATGTGTAATAGTTGGTGTAGTCGGTTCCGTAGATGTCCTCGTAGCCGTCCTTGTAGTCGTAACAAAGCACTTCCTTTGTCTTGTGCTTGTGAGTGTACTTCGCGCCGAACTTCAGCGAGTTGCCGAACAGGCCGCTTGCGAGGGGCAGCTCGAAGTCAACCTTGGCCTTCCACTCGTTTTCGCGTATCCATTCGTTAGCGTTGGTGAACTCGTCCACTTCCCAGTCGCCGTCATGAACAGAGATGGGCGTTATGGCGTAAGGCTGGCGTCCGCCCTCGTCTTCCATGTCGATGGTCATGTCCTTCTGCTTGATGGTGAAGTAACGCTCGTCGGGGCGGTCTTCGCTTGCACGTGAGTAAGACACCATCCAGTCGGTCTGCAGCTTGTCCCAGAGCAGGTGGTCACCGCCCAAGGTGAAGTCCATTGTCTGCTGGAGCTCGAGGCGTGCGCCGCGGTTGTCCTTTGAGCCGGCCTTGGTCTGTATCTCGGTCTTCATCTCTCCGGCGCCGTCGGCCAGGTCCTTGTAGCTAACGCGGTAGCGGTTCTCCCAGTCGTTGCGGCGGTTGTAGATACCGTTGAAATATATCTTTTGTGTTGGGTTAAACTCATAGTCGAGCGAGAGCGAGTAGCTCTGGCGCTCGCGCGTCACGTAATACTGGCGCACCTCGGCGTCGGTGAGCACTACGTTGCCGTCGTCGTCGAGGTCATACTCGAACTCGGTGTTGTCCGAGCCGGCGGGCGAGTTCTGGTAAGACACGGCAGCCATGAGGCCCAGCTTGTTGTCGAAGAAGCGGTTGCCGTATGTAGCGCCGAGGTTAAGCTGCAGCTTGTCGCTTATCCAGTTGTAGCCCGTTCCGGCCGTCACGTTGAATGTCTGGCGGTAAGGCGTGTTCTTGGTGATAAGGTTGATTGAGCCGCCTATGGCGTCGCCGTCCATGTCGGCGGTGACAACCTTGTTCACCTCGATGGTCTGTATCATGTCGGCCGGTATTAGGTCGAGCTGCACGTTGCGCGCGTCGCCCTCGGCTGAGGGTATTCGGTTGCCGTTTATGGTGACGCTCGAGAGGTCGGGCGACGTTCCGCGCACCTGTCCGAAGCGTGCCTCGCCCTGGTCGTACTGTACGTTGATACCGTTGATACGCTTGAGGGCGTCGCCGATGTTGGAGTCGGGGAACTTGCCTACCTGGTCGGCCGATACTACGTTGGTCAGGTTGAAGTTGTTTTTCTGTTGGTTGATGGCGCGGCTCTGTCCGTGGAACGCGCCCTTGACTTCCACTCCCTCAAGCTCTACGCCGTCGGTGAGCACGAAGTCCTGTACGGCCGTCTTGTCAGGCTGTACGGTCAGTTTCATTGTCTTTGGCTGGTAGCCTACGTATGTTACCTTCACGATGTACGTGCCGGGTTTCAGGTTGGCGAGTGTGTAATAGCCGTTCACGTCGCTCACTACGCCTGTGTGCAGGCTTTCAATCATTACTGTGGCGCCGGGCAGAACCTGGTTCTGTGCGTCGACGATGCGTCCTCGCATTACGCCCAGGGCTGCCTCGTTGGAGTCGGGGGCGGCAAAGGCCGTGGCGCAGAGCATGGCCCCCAAGCAGAATGCAGATAGTTTTCTGTAATTTTTTCTCATAAAAAACTTTAATGATTTGACGGGTGCAAAGTTCCGTCTTTCATGTTACATGCGTATTGCAAGACTTTGTTTTTATTCTTAACAATTTATTACAAAAACGTTACTGTATATTAAAATCATGTTTCATTGCCTGCCTTTCTCGCGCGCGTAGGCCGTCGCCGCCGTAACGGATTGATGTACAGCGTGTTATGAAAGGCCGTCTTTTGCCGTGTAAAAGACGGCCTTTCGTCTTGCCGTTTGCGGCCTTTTACGTTGTAATATGCCGTCTTCCGCGGCAGCATGAGGTGGGCGCTGAGCGTGTTTGCAACTGGGTTGCACTCCTGTTTCGTTATTTTTGCATGTAAAAAAGCGAAAACAGGAAACATTATGGATTACAAATCACTTTTCATCGGGGCGTTTGGCATAATGCTTGCCGCGGCGTGTACCGACAAGGACGGCGCCCACGCCGACGCCGACGGCCATGCCGACGGGGGCGGGGCCAACCCCAGCGAGATAGTCATAACGCCCGACAGGGCCAAGGCCGCGGGCATTGTTACCGCCGTGGTGGAGCCGGGCGAGTTTAACGGCGTAATCCCCTGCGGCGGCAAGATTCTTGCCGCTTCGGGCAGCGAGGCTACCGTCGTGGCCACCGTGGCGGGCATAGTGTCACTGCCGCGCGGCCTTGCCGAGGGCTCTCCGGTGGCCAAGGGCGCCACGGTGTTCACCGTATCGTCAAGAAACTTGCAGGACGACCCTGCGCGGCAGGCCGAAATCGCATACCGCGCCGCCAAGAAGGAGTACGACCGTGCGGCGAAGCTCGTGAAGGACAGGATTGTAACCCAGAAGGAGTATAACGCCATCAAGGCCGACTACGAGCGTGCCAGGATAGCCTACGAGGCTTTCGACGGCGGCGGAGCCACGGGCGCGGGAGTGGCTGTGAAGTCGCCTGTCGGCGGCTACGTCAAGACATGCCTGGTCAAGGAGGGCGACTATGTGGCCGTAGGCCAGCCCATGATGACCGTCACGCAGGCGCGCAGCCTCTACCTCAGGGCCAACGTACCCGAGCGCTACTACGCCCAGATGGGCAGCGTGGTGTCGGCAAAGTTCAAGACGGCTTACGGCGACAGCGTGTACGACCTGCGGCAGATGAACGGGCAGCTCGTGGCCACGGGCAAGCAGACGGGCGACGGCTCGCCGTACATACCCGTGACCTTCCGCTTTGACAACCGCGCCGACGTAATGCCCGGGGCGTTTGTCGAGACTTACGTGCTGACCGGCGGACGGGGCGACGTCCTGTCGGTGCCCGTGTCGGCGCTTACCGACGAGCAGGGCCTCAGTTTCGTCTACGTACAGACCGACCCGTCGTGCTACGAGCGCCGCGAGGTGCATACCGGGCGCTCTGACGGCAGCCGGGTGGAGATAAAAAGCGGGCTGGCGGCCGGCGAGAGGGTTGTCGTTGAGGGCGCCGTACAGGTGAAGCTGGCCTCCGCGAGCACGGCGATACCCGCGCATACGCATAGTCATTAAGAAGTAGTTAAAGTAGTTACAAGGTAGTTAGAGTAATTAAAGTCATTACCCCTGCAGTTTGCGCAAAAGTCAATAAGCGGCAATGCATTTGACTTTAACTACTTAGCGGCCGCAGGGAGCGATAACCGCTTTAACTGCATTAGCTACCTGAATAAAATAAACAAACCATGCTCAACAAGATAATTCGTTTCTCATTACATAACCGTCTGTTCGTGCTCGTGGCGGCCGTGCTGCTCACCGTGGCGGGGATATACACCACCGGGCAGACGGAAGTAGACGTATTCCCCGACCTCAACGCACCTACGGTAGTCGTGATGGCCGAGGCCGGCGGCATGGCTGCCGAAGAGGTGGAGCAGCTCGTGACGTTCCCCATCGAGACGGCAGTCAACGGCGCCACCCACGTGCGCCGTGTACGTTCGTCGTCTTCGACGGGATTTTCGGTCGTATGGGTAGAGTTCGACTGGAACACCGACATCTACCTGGCGCGCCAGATAGTGTCGGAGAAGCTCGCGGCGGTAAACGAGAGCCTGCCCGAGAACGTCGGCAAGCCTACGCTCGGCCCGCAGTCGTCAATCCTCGGTGAAGTGCTCATCGTGGGGCTTACGGCCGACAGCACGTCAATGCTCGACCTCAGGACGCTGGCCGACTGGACAATACGCCCGCGGCTGATGTCCACTGGCGGCGTGTCGCAGGTGTCAGTGCTCGGCGGTGACGTCAAGGAGTACCAGATATTGCTGCATCCCGGCCGCATGGCACACTACGGCGTGACGCTCGGCGAGGTGCTTGCCGCCACCGGACAGATGAACCGCAACACCAACGGAGGCGTAATTTACGAGTACGGCAACGAGTACATCGTGCGCGGACTGGTGTCGACCGAGGACGTGGCCGAGATGGCTTCGGCAGTGATAAAAAGCTCGGGCGGCGACGCCATAACGCTGGGCGACGTGGCCGACGTGCAGGTCGGAGCGCAGGTTCCGCGCCTCGGCACAGCCTCGGAGAAGGGCAAGCCCGCCGTGCTGCTTACCGTAACAAAGCAGCCCGACACGGGAACCATCGAGCTTACCGAACGGCTTGAGGAAGCATTGGATGACCTGAAGAAGAACATGCCGGCCGACGTTCACGTGTCAACAGACGTGTTCCGACAGTCAAGGTTCATAGAAAGCTCGATAGACAACGTGAAGGACTCGCTCTACGAGGGCGCTTTCTTCGTAGTGGTGGTGCTCTTCCTCTTCCTCGCCAACGTCCGCACGACGCTCATCTCGCTCGTAACGCTGCCCGTGTCGCTGCTCGTATCGCTCATGGTGCTTCATTATTTCGGCATGAGCGTCAACACGATGAGCCTCGGCGGACTGGCGATAGCCATCGGTTCGCTCGTCGACGACGCCATAGTTGACGTGGAGAACGTGTGGAAACACCTGCGGGAGAACCGCGCGCTGCCCAAGGAAGAGCGGCTGCCAGTGCTCGAGGTGGTGTTCAATGCCTCGCGCGAGGTGCGCATGCCTATACTCAACTCAACGGCGATAATCATCGTAAGCTTCATACCGCTGTTCTATCTCAGCGGCATGGAGGGGCGCATGCTCATACCGCTCGGCGTGGCGTTCATCGTTGCCCTGGCGGCATCTACGCTCGTGGCGCTGACCCTTACGCCCGTGCTTTGCAGCTACCTGCTGGGCGGCAAGAAGGACGGAGTGGCCCGTCGTGAGGCTTTCGTGGCGCGGTGGCTGAAGAAACATTACGAGCGTTGGCTCGTATGGGCTCTCGACCATAAGCGTCCGGTAGTGGCGGCTACGGCGGTATTGTTCGTGGCCGCGCTCGGGCTGTTCTTCACCTTGGGGCACAGCTTCCTGCCGAAGTTCAACGAGGGCTCGTTCACTATCAATATAAGCTCGCTGCCGGGAATATCACTCGACGAGTCGGACAAGATAGGGCGCCGCGCCGAAGAGATACTGATGTCGGTGCCCGAGATACAGACCGTGGCGCGTAAGACCGGCCGCGCCGAGCTTGACGAGCACGCGCTGGGCGTCAACGTGTCTGAAATCGAGGCTCCGTTCGAGCTCAAGGACCGTTCGCACGAGGAGCTTCTCGATGACGTGCGCCACCGCCTGTCGGTCATTTCCGGTGCCAACATCGAGATTGGCCAGCCCATAAGTCACCGCATAGACGCCATGCTGAGCGGCACGCAGGCCAGCATAGCCATCAAGCTTTTCGGCGATGACCTGAACAAGATGTTCGACCTCGGCAACCAGATCAAGGCCGCCGTAAGCGACGTCGAGGGCATTGCCGACCTTAACGTGGAGCAGCAGGTGGAGCGTCCGGAGCTTGAGATAAAGCCCAAGCGCGAGATGCTGAAGCTGTACGGCATACCGATGGCCGACTTTAATACGTTCGTACGTGTCAACATGGCCGGCGAGACGGTGTCGCAGGTGTATGACGACGGTGGCAGCTTCAACCTCGTTGTGCGTGCCGCCGAGCACGACCGCTGCGACATGGAGCGCATTCGCGACCTCATGGTTGACACTCCCGACGGACGGAAGGTGCCGCTGGCCAACGTGGCCGAGGTGACATCGACCATGGGGCCGAACACTATTAACCGTGAGAACGTGAAGCGCAAGATCGTGATTTCGGCCAACGCGAGCGGCCGCGACCTGCGCAGCGTGGTCAATGACATAAAGAGGCGGGTGGACGCCAAGGTGGATTTGCCCGATGGATACCACGTTGAGTACGGCGGACAGTTCGAGAGCGAGCAGTCGGCCAGCCGCGTGCTGCTGCTCGCGTCGCTGCTCAGCATTGTCGTGATATTCCTCCTTCTGTACATGCAGTTCCGCAACGCGCTCGAGAGCGGGGTGATACTGCTCAACCTGCCGCTGGCGCTTATCGGCGGCGTGTTCGCCCTCGTGATGACTACGGGCGAGGTAAGCATACCGGCGATTATCGGCTTCATCTCGCTGTTCGGTATCGCCACGCGTAACGGCATGCTGCTAATCAACCGTTATAATATGCTGTGTGCCGATGGCGACGACAGTCTCAGGCAAAGCATTGTCCACGGTTCGCTCGACCGCCTGAACCCCATCCTCATGACGGCTCTCTGCTCGGCGCTGGCCCTCGTGCCGCTTGCCTTGCGCGGAAGCCTGCCAGGCAACGAGATACAAAGCCCCATGGCTAAGGTCATTCTGGGAGGTCTGCTGACGTCGACGTCCCTCAACGCCTTCATCATCCCCATCGTCTACGAGTGGATGAATAGGAAGGGAGTAGTAAGGAGTAAGGAGAGGAGTAGTAAGGAGTAAGTAGAAATGCTATCAGGCTTATTTGGCCAATTAGCCCTATAGGCCTTATTTTAAAAAGAATTATGAAAGCAACAATATTATCTATCGCGGCATTGCTCATTGCCGCAACGGCTGGGGCGCAGACCGTAGACGACGTGCTGCGCAGCGTGGAGATGAACAACCTTGAGCTGAAAGCCTTGCTCAAGGGCAACGAGGCTTCGTCACTGGAGCTGAAACAGCAGAACTCGCTTGACGACCTTTCGGTGGAATACAGCCCGTTTTTCAATGCCAACGTTAGCGGAATGGCCAGCTCCGAGCTGGTCGTAACCCAGGGCTTCGACTTCCCTACGCTGTACGGCGCAAGGCGTAAGGCCAACCGCCTGCAGGGCGAGGTAAAGGAGATGGAGTACCTTACGGCGCGCCGTGACGTTCTGCTCGCGGCGAAAAGCCTGTGTCTTGACCTTATATACATGAACAAGAGGCGGGCCCTGCTCGACGAACGGCGCAGGAATGCCGACGAGCTGATGGCCATGTACACCGAGAAATACGACAACGGCGACGCTACGGCGCTTGAACTGAACAAGGTGAAGATGGAAAGGATGAACCTCGAGACGGAGTTGGCGCAGGCTGAGGCCGGGCGGAATACGGCGTTGCAGCAGCTGCGCGCCCTTAACGGCGACAAGCCCGTTGAGCTTGAGGCCACGGAATATCCCGCGCTGCCTGCCGTGGGCGACGGTGAGCTGTATGGCCGGGCGGTGGCCGCTGACTTGTCGGTCCGCACGGCCGAGGCGTCCGTAAAGGCTGCCGAGCAGGACGTGAAGGTGAACCGCCAGAGCTGGATACCGAAGATAGAGGTGGGCTACCGGCGTAACACCGACGGCGATGATGCCAGCAACGGATTCCTTATCGGCGGCTCGATACCGCTGTTCTCAAGCAAAAACAAGGTCAAGGCGGCCAAGGCTCGCCGCACGGAAGCGCAGATGAGGCAGGCCGAAGCGCGCGTAAAGGCTGAGAGCGGGGCCCGGGCCAAGGTGGATGAGATACGGCGCTTGCGCTCGGCCGCCGCGGCGTATGACGTGCCGCTGATGCGCCAGACGCTGAAACTGCTGCGCACGGCGGTCGAGAACGGCGAGATATCCGTTACCGACTATTACGTCGAGGCCGACGGAGTGTACCGCAACATGCAGGCTTACATCGACGTGGAGAGGCTTTACCAAGGCTCGATGGCCGAGATACTGAAGAACGAGCTGTAGCCCCGCTGTCGGTAAAAGACCGTATATCGCATGATAAAAGGCCGCCTTTCGCACTGCGAAAGGCGGCCTTTTACAAGGTAATTTGCCGTGTTTTGCGGAGCGCTTGGCCACGCCCGCCGGCCGGCCGTGCCGTCGCCGCCGCGCCCGAACGCTTGTTTTCAGCCCTTTACGGCCTCTTTTCTCCTCCTTTTATAGCAGTCCTTGAAGTCGCACAGGCCGCACGAATAATCGAGCTTGCGCACGTTGGGACCCAGTCCTACGACGCCGCTTACCGACTTGATGGGCAGCATCAGGCTTGACTCCGTCAGCCTTACGCCGCAAGGGGCGCCGCCGCCGAAGAGCGGAAACAGTTTCTGCTGCTCGGACACGTGCCATCCGCAGTATCCCGGACTGAAGCGGTTGGTGTGGCGCCAGCCGCGCCCTGAGATGTCGTCCTGCAGTGTCCGTTCCATCACGTCGGCCGTAAGTTCGGCTATTACGCTGCCGAACGAGTCGGCTATGAACGTGCGTACCATGTCGTCATCGTCCTTGAGGCGCATTTGGTAGTCCTCGAACTCGGCGCCCGCCGTGGCCACGAAGAACGCGAAAGCCTCGCTCCCGCGCAGCTGCCGGGCTATGATGCGGCCTACGTTGAGCTCCGTATGGCCTATGTTGAGCGTGCACGCCGTGTCGTCGAGCGTGCTCTCGGCGATAAAGAAGGTGTATCTCGGCCGCAATATCCCCGCTATTCCGGCCTCTACGGCCTTCGTCTCGGCCACAACGTCGGCGTCGGGCGCCGCGTCGCCGTAGCCCATCTGTACGTACACTTCGTGCAGGTCGAGACCGAGTTCGGGGTAAGATAATTCATATGTGGTCATTGTTTATGTTTTAAGTAGTTAAGTAGTTAGGGAGTAAAGGAGTTAAGAC
>NZ_JACJJG010000096.1 GCF_016899855.1 Marseilla massiliensis | reverse complement strand
GACATTTGTCTTTAACTACTTTAACTCCCTTAACTCCTTTAACTACCAAAACATTAACCTAAGAGGCCCAAGCGATATAGTATCGCTTGGGCCTCTTAGGTTAATGTTTTGAATATTCTTCTACACTTCTGCTTATCGGCGCAGACCGAGAGCCTTTACTATTGCACGGTAGCGATTGATGTCGCGTTTGTACAGATAGTCGAGCAGGCGGCGACGTTTACCTACCAAGATAGTCAGCGACCTCTGTGTAACGTGGTCCTTGTGGTTCTTCTTGAGGTGCTCCGTCAAGTGGGAAATACGGTATGAGAACAATGCTATCTGGCTCTCTGCCGAGCCGGTATCAGTGTTAGACGTTCCGTACTTTCCGAAGATTTCCTGTTTTTTCTCTGGGTTTAAATACATTTTGTTTGATTGATTAAAGAGTTGTGTAATTACATCCTTCAGACGGATTGCGCCTTAATCACGGGCGTGCCCGTCGTCGAATGCATCGGATTTTCCGAATTGCGGCGCAAAGGTACGGATTTTAATTAAGAATTAAGAATTAAGAATTAAGAAAATATGCTTGGTTGACGATTTTTTAACATTTTTCTTTCTTACAGGCTTCTGAATGTTTGTGTTGTGTCTGACGTTATGCTACGATAAGTCGCTAAACGGTGACATGCTGATTCTGGTTGAGCCGTCTATACGGCGATATTTTGAAAAATAAGCCCCGTGGGCGGAAATATCGCACGTATAAGTGTGCAAACGTAAAGTGCGTTAAGCGAGGTGCTTATGTCGTAAGCGCTGCCGAATGTGCAATATATGGCCGCCGAAAATCGTGCGAAAGGCCGCCTTTTGAGTGTTGAAAGCCGTCCGAACGGGTGGTAATAACGGCCTTTACGCATGCTGAAAGGCGCTCTTCCGTAAGATGAAAGACCGTCTTTTGCATCCTAAAAGGCCGCAAACGGTAACGTAAAAGGCCATGAAGCGTGTCGCCGAAGGCCGTCCTTGGGGCTGCGGTTTTCTATTTCATGTCCCGCTGGCGCATGGATGCCGTGTGACGTTTTGTTACGGCAGCATGCCTATATGCTTACATCCTGCTTTTCCGTAAAAGCTTAGCGTAATTACGCCCTGTGGTACCCCGCAATGTTTAAATTACCCTGCATATCCCTATTTTCTTAATTCTTAATTCTTAATTCTTAATTAAATAATGTACCTTTGCACCCGGTTTATAAGGTATTAGTATGCAGAATATCAGAAACATAGCGATTATCGCCCACGTAGACCACGGCAAGACGACGCTCGTGGACAAGATGATGTTGGCCGGAAACCTGTTCCGTGACGGACAGGACCTGAGCGGCCAGGTGTTGGACAGCAACGACCTTGAGCGTGAGCGAGGGATAACAATCCTGTCGAAGAACGTATCTATCAACTGGAAAGGAACGAAAATCAATATCATAGACACCCCGGGACACTCTGACTTCGGCGGTGAAGTTGAGCGTGTACTCAACATGGCCGACGGCTGCCTGCTGCTGGTTGACGCCTTCGAGGGCCCCATGCCGCAGACCCGCTTCGTGCTCCAGAAGGCGCTCCAGATAGGTCTGAAGCCCATCGTAGTGGTGAACAAGGTGGACAAACCAAACTGCCGCCCCGAGGAAGTGTACGAGATGGTGTTCGACCTGATGTTCTCGCTCAACGCTACGGAAGACCAGCTTGACTTTCCCGTGGTGTACGGCTCGGCAAAGAACGGCTGGATGGGCGAAGACTACAAGGTGCCTACTGACAACATTAACTACCTGCTTGACAAGATAGTAGAGGTGATACCCGCGCCAAAGGCGCTCGAGGGTACGCCGCAAATGCTCATAACCAGTCTCGACTATTCGAGCTATACGGGCCGTATAGCCGTGGGGCGTGTCCACCGCGGAACACTTACCGAGGGCATGAACGTCACCATCTGCCACCGCGACGGCTCTCAGGAGAAGACCAAAATCAAGGAGCTGCACACCTTTGAGGGCATGGGCCACGTCAAGACCCCGAGCGTATCGAGCGGCGACATCTGCGCCATCATCGGTCTGGAGAAGTTCGAGATTGGCGATACTATCTGCGACTTCGAGAATCCGGAGCCGCTGCCTCCCATCGCCATTGACGAGCCTACGATGAGCATGTTGTTCACTATCAACGACTCGCCGTTCTTCGGCAAGGAGGGAAAATACGTCACCAGCCGCCACATCAACGACCGCCTGCAGAAGGAACTGGAGAAGAACCTCGCCCTGCGCGTGGCTCCATTCGGCGATTCTACCGACAAGTGGATAGTCAGCGGACGCGGTGTGCTCCACCTGTCGGTGCTCATCGAGACGATGCGCCGTGAGGGTTACGAGCTCCAGGTAGGCCAGCCGCAGGTGATATACAAGGAAATCGACGGCCAGAAATGCGAGCCGATAGAAGAGCTTACGATAAACGTGCCCGAGGAGTTTGCCAGCAAGATGATTGACATGGTGACCCGACGCAAGGGCGAGATGACCTCGATGGAGAGCCAGGCCGACCGCGTTAACATTGAGTTTGACATCCCCTCGCGCGGCATAATAGGCCTTCGCACCAACGTGCTGACCGCCAGCCAGGGCGAGGCTATCATGGCCCACCGCTTCAAGGAGTACCAACCTTACAAGGGAGACATCACCCGCCGTATCAACGGCAGCATGATAGCTATGGAGACGGGCACGGCCTACGCCTACTCGATAGACAAGCTGCAAGACCGCGGCAAGTTCTTCATCGACCCGGGCGACGAGGTTTACGCCGGCGAGGTGGTTGGCGAGCATGTTCACGACAACGACCTCGTGGTGAACGTAACGAAGGCAAAACAGCTGACCAATACCCGTGCCAGCGGCTCTGACGACAAGGCGCGCATCGTGCCGCGCACGGTGCTCTCACTTGAGGAAGCACTCGAATACATCAAGGAGGACGAGCTTGTTGAGGTTACGCCGAAGTCGATGCGCATGCGTAAAATCATCCTCGACCATAACGACCGCAAGCGCGCGAACAAACAGTAAGCCGCAAAGCGGCAATTAAGAATTAAGAGTCTGGAAAATTAAGAATTAAGAGTTAAGAATTAAGAAAATATGCCTTGCCGCAACGAAGGTATCTTTCTTAATTCTTAACTCTTAATTCTTAATTAAAATAAGTGTCAATATGAATAGGTTGTTACTATTGTTTTTAATGTTCCTTGTCATGCCTGTTAATGCGCAGATAAGGATAGTTGACGGCACCGACGGCTGTCCCGTACAGGCAGCAAGCGTGTTTGTTGACGGCGGAAAGTGCGTCGGCGTGAGCGGTACCGACGGCACTCTGCCCCTGCCCAAGGGATACAAGGGCACGGTGACGGTTCAGCACATCAACTACACAAGCCATGAGTTCTGCACCGATACGGTGTCAAACAATACAGTTAGGCTCACGC
The DNA here is from genome assembly GCF_016899855.1 of Marseilla massiliensis. Lineage (GTDB taxonomy): Bacteria > Bacteroidota > Bacteroidia > Bacteroidales > Bacteroidaceae > Prevotella. The sequence goes on along the minus strand of NZ_JACJJG010000096.1, from coordinate 6,459 downwards.
CTTACACCTACGCAATACCCGAAGTGACGGCCAAATACGAGCGTCCCGACTATCTGGTGATAACCGCATACGAGCGCAGTTACATGATTACGGACTCCGTTCCGTCGTCGTTCAGCGACGCCGTGTTCGACTATTACATACCGCTGCGCCATGGACGCATAAGACGCAAGGCCCTATCGACAAGGAACTTGCACAAGATTAGACAGAAGGAAAACGGTCAGTCGGAATATTACACAAGCCCTACGATGATTAAATTGAAGAAGCGAAGCCTGCTCGACAAGTTCCGTGACAAGGGCTATTTGGACGATTCGATTGCCAACGGGATAATGAAGCGCAGCCGAAACGGCTCTATACAAGCCATAAAGAGCGACATGGTGGCTAAGACGTTGACCGTCTATACCGACAGCGCTTTTGGCGGAAGCGAGGGAAAATCATATAATTTCTTCGGAATGAAGTTTCATTTTTATAGCTATAAAAAGAGCGAAACGTATGACACACGACATGGAACACCCACATTGAGAAACCTTGTCAGCATGTATGAATACCTTGACATGTCCTTGAATTTGCCAGGAAAAAAGTTCAAGGAGGTTAGAGGTCAGACCTTTGAGGAACTTTATGTAACCGGCATCAGGCATTGCACGAAAAAAGAAATGAAGGCTGCCATGAAGGCGGAAGCACAGCTGACGGTAACCATTCCGCAAGGAATCCCGCCATTGAGCGCACCGCTTGCCGAGGCCGTAAGCCGCATGAAATGAGGCCGTCAAGCGCATTCCGCCATACGCTTGACGGAATGCTGAATACAGCATTGGGAATCGTCATTTTACAAAAGGCGGTCTTTTGGCTTGCAAAAGACCGCCTTTTGTGTTGTAATACATGGCCTTTTGCAGGCTAAAAGGCCATGTATTACAGAAGCGTTGGTTTCACGCCATATTGCAGTTGTTTAAACGCAGGCAGGCAGTGGGCGGCCAATCTTATCGGCATTGTAATAAAAATAAATGGCGGTTTTGTTTTGTATTAAGCACGATTTACATTATCTTTGCAGTCAATATAGGGCTTATGCCCTGTTGGTATATTATTTGGAATAGAAGCGCAATGCTCTTCTCGATGGTGAAAACGTAGGAAGTCTTTTAGCTCTACTTAACTCACTGATATTAAATGTTTTACAATCAATTTTTTGGAGCGTTCTTTTCCTTTGTTCTTATTTCCATTTGGCAAATATAAATCCTTTTTTCGAGTGTACGGCAACATTTGAGAGCATTAACTTTTATTAAATTATAACGTGCATAAAAACAAACCTATAAAATCCTTTATACATAAGGGGTTGAGTGGTGTAAACGTGCATCCGTGGGGGTATTGGTTATATACCTGTGAGGCACAAAAATAGGGAGGTTTAACACACCTCCCCACTGATAATATCCGCAAGGTCAATGACCTCTTTTCTTTTACCTTTTGGCTTAAAATAAAGCATTCTGCGCGTCCAATAGAGCCAAATTGCAGTTCTGTACTCTTCTCCTAAAAGGAGGTGTTCTGTGGCCTCTAAATCGCCCCATTCGGGCTTTATTGAGTGGATATATGACAACCATTGGCGGTAACTTTCATTCCTTAACTCAATTTCCGCACGAAATACCGCATGGTTGCCGTATTCGTTCCATGCCTCCTCGTACTTTTTGCCGCTGCTCTCTAATATTTCTCGCGTCTTGTTATATATTCGTAGTTTAGGGTACTCGGGGTCTTTTTCGCTCCGAAAATTAAGCGTAGGATAACGGTCTTGGCGTTCGCGTGAACGTCCGTATGTCTCGTAATATCCACCTATTTTACGGTTTGCGTCAGCAACCTTTTTGCCGCGCAAAATCATGTCGTAATTTTGGTGGTCATGTACAAGTCTGCGGATGGCTGGAATAGGGTTGTAATTGCTGTCGGCCGCGATTTCGAGCAACGTGATATTATTTAGTTGGAGGCCAAGGACATCCGATACATACGGCAAGTAGCACAAATGGTTGTATTTTTCGCCTGTGCAGACATCTCGGCCTTGGCAATCATATAAAGATGGTTGGGCAAACGAGAGGAAGCAACGCCCCTTGTACTTGGCAGAGTTATTTAGCGTTAGTTCCCCCATGGAGACATCTTTGCTTCCGTCCCAGTATGTTATCAGCGCAGTTGCGTTAGTCGGTGGCAACTCGTTGTCAGTCGCCCGCCCGTTGTCTATGACCTTAAGCCTAAAATAGCCGCAATCCATTTCGTCACCATTCTCTAAACTTGTGACATCATAAAACAGCTGTTGAGGCTGCTTGTAACAAAGCCTCAACCTATCCACGTTAAAATGTGTTCTCCTTTTCAGTGACATTGCCTTTTGGGTCTTTGTTGTCGTTGTCATTTGTCGGCCAAAGCTTGTCAAAATCTTGCTGTGGCGGTATTTGCGCCCATGCCCTACGTTGGCCATCGCTTATGCGCCGTTTTGTCTCATCAGACAGTTTGCGCCCTCGTAGCTTGGCGGCTATTTTGTCGCGAACGTACTGCGGCATTTCGCGTGTTTGCCGCTTGTATTCAATGTAATTATTCATACTCTTTTGCTTTGTATATAAATAGTACGTTTAATTGATTTAATATAAATAGTTAGTTGTTTTTATTCTGATTTTCTTCTGCCGAAATATTTTGCAAACTGTTTTTATCTAATTGCACCGTTTTAATTTTGAAACAAACACAGGGGACATAAGCCTACCCCCCTTGGGCGAGAGGGACGGCGATAGCCCCTATACAGTGGGGTTAGGGCTTTTCGTCTCATACTATACGTGTCAAAAATTGATACTTCTCAGGTGTCAAATTTTGACGTTGAGGCTCAAAAATAAAAATGGCTCAAATAAATCTTATTTGTGCTTTTGAACCGCCTTATTTTTGGTCTCATATTATTCTTTGATTAATCTTATGCTAGTGAATGTTAAATGTTTTCGTTAGGCTCAAATAAATCTATGTATTATTTGACTGTCGGCAAAATAATTCGTATCTTTGCATCCGAATTAAATCAGACATAACATGAAAGCTGTTATTTACACCCGTACATCGTCAATCACAGACCGTCAAACGAATGACAGGCAAATAGCCGACCTCACTAAGTATGCGGAGGCAAACGGCATAGAGGTTGTCAAGGTCTTTAACGAAAAGGTCAGCGGTGCAAAGCGTAACGAGGAACGTGCCGTGCTCATGGCCTGCTTGGAGTATGCGGAGGTCAACCGCATTGACACCATACTTTGCAGCGAGTTAAGCCGTTTTGGTAGGGCAATATGGGAGGTTTTATCGGGCATAAAGTTTTGTATTGATAAAAAAATTGACGTATTCTTTCAAAAAGAAAATTTACACGTTCTTGACGGTGACGGCAAGGTGGACGGCATTATGGCCATATACGTGTCTTGCCTCTCGTTTTGCGCCGAAAAGGAAAGAGAGAATATCGCGTACCGTCTTAATAGCGGTCGCCGCCTTGCCATTGCTCGCGGTGTTCGCATGGGCCGCAAGGTCGGCAGCGTAAAGACACGGCAACAAAAGGAAGAACAGTACAAAGACGTTATCAAGTGTTTGCGCAAAGGGCTTTCCGTTTCCGAAACGTTTGCCATTTGTAGCCAAAAAGGCACAAAATGCAGCATATCGACAATTAAACGCGTTAAGAAAGAGTTTGTGGGTTGAGGCTATAAATTTAGCCTCAACCGCTTAATATCTGCTTTCAAACGTTTGTAACCCTCTGTATCATCGTCCTTATATAGTCGTTCTATAGCCTCAACATCCCATCCCATATTTGCCAATGGGACTTCGTAACGGGTCGCAATTAAGCGTGCAAGTCCCCGTGGGTCGCGGATGTCGGCGTAGTTCTCGCGCGGCTCACCAAGCCACGACAATATGTCGCGACAATGTAGCAAATAAGTTGTCAGTGCGGTACTTTGCTGTTGCTCACAGGTATTGTCGGCAGTCGTTCCGCTTACACGGTCATGCGCACGGAATACTGCATTAGCCTCATCGTCATCATTATGGACGTTGTACACCTCGTTTATCATCGTTGTATCGGCGTGGCCTGTGAGACGGCGAAGCTCGTCTGCACTATAACCTTGTTGCAGCATTTTACGAATAAATGTATATCGCGCGAAATGACTTGATATTATATCGCAAAGGCGCACAGTCTTTATGTTCCCATTTGCATCCTTGAACGTTTCCACCCCCGTTAGTCCTGCCTTACGGGCAACATTACGTATAATGCGGTTATATTTGTTCGTGAATGTACGGGTATTGTCAGGATGGGCATACATGAAGCCATTATCGGCATACCTTGTAATATATCCTTTCATTATATCTGTCACCAATATATACGCCCTTATGTGTTCCTTTTGTGTATCAATACTTATTACTTCTTTGCCATTAGTATTGAAATGTTTTTGGGCTGTTTGGTTGAACAGCTTGGGCATATCGCTAATCCGACAACCGCACTCACACTCCATGATAAACAAGTCGCGATATTCTTGTTCTTGCGGTGTTAATGTTCGGCAAGTTAGCAAGGCGGTTATTTCTTGCTCAGTAAGCGGCCGTCTCTTTTTCCATTCATTTTTTGGCTTGATTTCTTTGAGTGGTTGGTATTCGACTTTGTTTATATTATAGTGGGAAAATTCCGTATGCGTGGCAATAACCTTAACCAACCTTGCAACAACGTTACAGAGGTTGTTTATTTGCGCATTACTTATACGCCGACTACCGCTTTCCCGTTGATAAACCAAGTAATCACGGAACTCATTTATACCCCGTTGCGTAAGCCTCTTTACTGTGTCGCCTGTTTCGGTGAGAAACGTCAAATAACTGCTGAGGCGGTCTCGCATTACTTTGCGCGTTGTCTCTTTCACATCGGGGTTCTCGATGTAGTATATCGTGAAAGCACGCTCCATTAGTGAAGTTGCTTTTGCTCCTGCGTTTGCCTTTTGGCTTGCTATTTTATTTGTCATAGTTAATCTTTTTATTAATGTTATTGTCGGGACGTCCGTTGTGAAGCAAAGATATAGAAAAGATTTTTGAAAACTAAGCCTGAATTGTGAAATAGTGTTAATAACTTTAATTGCATTAGCCTCATCTTCCTTATCTATATTATAACGTGGTAGTTGCTTCTTTTCGTCCCATTGCCACGGCTTTATACTGCATCCCGTGGGCACTTTATATTGTTTTCTGCCGACACGGATAACCGCATATATAGGTGTCATTCCCTTTTTACGGGGTTGCCTCAAATTGAAGTTTAGCGTAACATTCTTTAACATAACCGCCTTGCCTTAACTCGTTCTTTTTTATGGTTCTTTTTCTTTTTTTCGGCAAAACGCTTCTTTTATTTAATAGATTATTGTACCTTTGCAACTGATTGAGTTTTAGGCTCTTTCAAGGACATACGAATATAAGAAGCGCAATGCTCTTCTCGATGATGAAAACGTAGGAAATTTTCATGCAAAAGAGAGATGAAGGCATGGTGGTTCTCACGGTTTGCGTGGGCCGCTACGGCTATATCTCTCTTTCGGGTTTTCCTACGACCTTCATCATTGACATGGCATTATCGGCTCCACGCTTCATGTTAAAAAGTATATTGCTCCTGTGCGGCCGGGGAGTTGGAATGTGATTGTATGCAATTGGCTGATTTGATGTTGCTTGCCAGACGGTTCGTCATGTCCGTAGGAGCAAGCCCGGCCTATCCGAATGGCCGGCGTTGCTATTCAGGTGTTTATCATGACGGGCGGGCGGTTTACTTTTATGACGACTCCGGTAACGGCAGGATATATGGTGGAAAGTTCTGGTTTTCAAGGATGACGTACGTTCAACCGAAAGGTTGAATCAAGGAGACGGCGTATGGATTGTTCGGCAACGGCAGGAAACAAGGGCGCTGGCTGTTTACTTACAGGACTTTCGGGTTGAGGCGTTCGCTGTATGTCGATTATGCTGACGGCCGTCGCGCCGGTTGTTACGTGTACCGTTCGAGGTGCAGTTCACGTTTACTTGGTTTCAAGAAAGGCACTACTCTGCTGACTGTCGGCGTGTCGGGGCACGACCTTACCGGACAGGTTTATTATTCGTTTGGCGGTGAGTCACTTACCGGAAGGTTTGATTCCGCGGGGCGTCCTGACGGGCGCTGGACGATGAATGCCGTAAAGACGCGTTCACACAAGATATTCCAGGTTCATCCGCAGTTCTGTTGGATAAAGATAAGATGCTGATATTCAAGTATTTGTATTATCTTGTATGCTCATAAGTCCCTGATAATCAGTACCTGTATATTGATTAAATTGAAATTTAGGGCTATAAAACTATCCGGCTTATCCATACTTCAAATTATAGGTTCTTCCGCAGTTTTGTTGGATGGCCTTTCAGCAACATAAAATTGAGCACATCGAGTTTTTCTTTTAAAAGATTAAAAATCAATAGTTTTGTTATATAATTTGAAGTATGGATAAG
>NZ_JACJJG010000095.1 GCF_016899855.1 Marseilla massiliensis | reverse complement strand
GTGTTCGGGCGGTTGGCATCTATAAAATATACTGACTTTATCACAAAAGATTACGTCCCTTCTTCCTCCTTATAATCCCTGCATATTTCAAGGAACAGCATGGGATTGTAGGCTATGCTATCCCACAGGCGCCGACCGCCCTTGAGAACACGTTTATCTACGTATTCAACAAAGTCACGGCGGGTCTTCTTATACCGAATCCGCATAGCATTAAGGCTGATTACGTTGCCTGTCATGAATGGCACTATCACACTATCACCTTTAAGACAAACTCCGTATATTGTCGAAATATTCATCTTGCCAAGCTGCATGTTCTGGGAATCAACACCGTTCCACCAATACATCTTCCCAAGTTCATTTTCTCCTTCAACATAGACAAACTGACGCTGTACGCGTTTAGGTTTAAGCAGTGACGGGTTAGCGACAAGGTGCGATTCCAGATGGTCATATCTGCCATCTTCAGACGTTTTCTTAACAAAATCTATCGAACGCACGTCGTCAGCGTCATACTCTGTAACATCGTTACCGTCTGGCGTCTCCGATAAAGTGAATGAAGTGTTCATCCTCTTGAACAGCTTTCCGTCCACCCAATATGTCCGCACATACCCTTCAACTACGGTTCCGTCATTGAGCGTTACGCTTACATGATCTTTCTCGGGGTCATCGGCATGTTGCGCATTCGCAAACACACATACCGTAGCCATAATCAAGGCTAAAAAAATCCTTTTCATAATTCTGTTAATGTTATGCATCCAACAAAAAGCCTACAGATACAAGCACACCATAAACAAACATATTACGCGCCGTCAGGCCGAGTACCGCATTCAATGCCTTGCCTTTGCCGATACGCACCATCCTGCGGTAAGCAAAATAATGCAGTAACATATACAAAACGGGCAGGCACGAAGCCCACACATGCCCGTATAGGACATACGACAAGCCTATCAACACAGCCACAGCGCCAGATGCAAGATAAGCCAAGCGTCCGCCCACGGCGCCTATCCTTACAACAAGCGTCCGCTTTCCGGCACGTGAGTCATTGTCAATGTCGCGATAATTGTTTATCAACAGCAACGTGTCAATCACGAAACCACATGCCAATGAGGCCAAGAACACCTCGGTTGTAATAGTGCCAAGCTGGATGTAATATATGGCACACACGGGAACAATACCGAAAAACACGAGCACGAGGATGTCACCAAGACCCTTGTACGACAATGATGTGGTGTACAGAAAACAAAAAACAACGCAAATAGCACCTATGGCTATCATACCTACCCCTCCGTACATGACCAGCGGCATGCCTACACAACAAGCTAACACGGTTGTAATTGCAATTGCGCGCAACATACTTTTTGCCGATATCCACCCTTGTGCACACGCACGGCGTGGTCCAAGACGCGTCTCGTCATCATTGCCACGGATAAAGTCGAAATAGTCGTTTATAAAGTTTGCGTCAATCTGCATTATGAAAGCGAACAGTACACAGAGTATAGCGGGGGCAAGCCTGAATGCCGCCACTCCGCCGTCAGCAAAAGCCATTGACAACCCTATCATGACGGGAACAGCAGCACCGGCCAGCGTCTTCGGACGTGCGGCCAGTAACCAAGCCATGGGTGAACCTGCTATAATTTGTTTTTCTTCATTCATCATCCCTTTACTTGACTTTTTGCTTGCAAAAGTAAACATTTAATTGTATATTTGCAAGAAATTAAGATACATTGAACCATGACGGAAAAAAATGTCAATCTTGACTTGATGGCTTTCATCGAGACCGAAATCCTGCCACGATACTCTAACTTCGACAAGGCCCACAGGCTACCGCACGTAACCAACGTAATACGCCGTTCCGTCAAACTTGCCACTACTATCGGGGCCGACGTAAACATGGCCTATGCCATAGCTGCCTACCACGATCTCGGGCTGGAGGGTCCAAGAGCCATACATCACGTCACTGGCGGCAAGATTCTGGCGGCCGACGCACGGCTGAAGAAATGGTTTACGGCAGACCAGATAAAGGTAATGAAAGAGGCCGTAGAAGACCATCGTGCATCGGCTTCGCATGCACCACGCAGCGTTTACGGCAAGATTGTAGCCGAGGCCGACCGCGAGCTGCAACCCGAAACAGTGTTCAGGCGCACAATACAGTTCGGCCTTGACCGATACCCTGACAAGAACAGGGACGAACAATGGCGCCGCTTCATGGCGCACCTTGACGGGAAATACTCGCAACACGGATACATACGGCTATGGATACCGGGCTCAGAGAACGAGACAAACCTCAAGAAAATACGCGAACTGATTATCCAACCAGTAAAACTGAAACAGATATTTGATAAAATATATGATGAAGAAAAAGGATTATGACACTACAACAAACCGCCTCCACACGGTAGCGAAGAACATGTTTACGTTCATCTTCGCAATGGCCATGATGACAGCATGTAATGCACAGACAACAGATACGGCACGACATGAGATTCTGCTAGAGACATCAAAAGGAAACATACGCATAGCATTATACAACGAGACACCACAACACCGCGACAACATTCTGAAACTTGTAAGGCAAGGATACTACGACGGCCTACTGTTCCACCGTGTAATATACAATTTCATGATACAGACCGGCGACAGCGCAAGCCGTAACGCCAAGGCTGGACAACTGCTCGGAGACTCACCCGAAAGCTATAAGATTCCTGCCGAGATACGTTACCCTGCCCTATTCCACAAACGCGGTGCGGTAGGAGCCGCACGGGAAAGCGATACTGACAACCCTGAACGAGCGTCATCTTCATCTCAATTCTACATTATCTATGGACGGCGCTTCAATGACACAATGCTTGACGAGCAGCAACGGCGGCTCGACAAACAGACAGGCGGTACTGTCAAGCTTACACCTGAGGTGCGTGAAGTGTATAAAGCAACCGGCGGAGCGCCACACCTTGACGGTCAATACACGGTATTCGGAGAAGTCATGGAAGGGTTGGACGTGGTGAAGGAAATCGAATGGGTTGATACTGACGACAACGCCCGGCCTAAGGAAGACATACGTATAATACGGGCCACGGTGGTGAAATAATCAGCATGGCAGCGAATCACATCACATTGCATTTCATGAAAGACGGCATTTTGTAATGCAAAATACCGTAAAACACAAGCTAAAAGGCGGCCTTTGGTAATTCCAAAGGCCGCCTTTTGCTACACTCTTTGTATCCAAAAAGGCAACGTGAGATACATGCTTAATACCTCACACACAAAACCCCGCCGACCAATTCATCACCGGTCGACGGGGCGTAGTCCGTATGCTTAAATAATACAAATGTCCATTAACGTAATTATTCAGCAGGCACGGCATACTTATCGCCGGTAGTACGTACAATCTCACGTGCCGTATAATCAGGATATCCAGGGCGCTCGACGGGGGCTCCAATACCCGTCTTTGTACGCTTGAACTTGCCGTTATCTTCAGGTTTTACGGTCATGTCGTTATACTTCACAATAAGATAAACGGCCAACTGTTTCCATCGTGCCAACATCTGCTGCGCCTTGTCGTTGCTGTAACCGTTTAAAAAGGAAACAGCCTTTGATGGACTTTCGGCATACAGTTGCTTTGCATTCGCCTCAATATCGGCTTGCTCTGCCATATAGCTTGTCTCGAGCGAATCCCTTACCTCCTTCAACGAACCGAACATCATTGAGTAACGTGGGTACACCATATTGCTTACCCAGTTGCAAACCCAATAAGCGTTCTTGTCACTGAATGTCAGGGCATCCGCCCCAGGCGTATTGTAACATTCAGGCTGAGTGGTATTACCGCAATAAACGGGAGTGTATGCCACCATGTTGCCGTCGTCATTGCCAAACCAAAGAATACCCCCAATCTGTCGCGGAAGCCACGAACGCAACTGTGCAATATACGAGAAACCTGACTGTTGCGTGGATGTAGGTCGCTCATTAAAGTATTCCTTTCCATCAACTTTATACGTAAGAGGCGTAGGGCGGTAAGGCATATTCCATATACCCTGCCCCGGGTCGTTGTCAAGAGCAAACGGCGTACCTTCATAATGGTCACGCATACAATCACGCATGTCCTGCAACGTAACCTTCTTGTTCGGCACAATCCACAACGGCATTGGCTCGGCATTCTTCACCTTACCCTCTGCATAAGGCAGATAGCGCTCCATGTCATCCGAGAAATGATTAAAGAAGCTCCACACGCGAGCCTCGCAGAAGCGGCGCCCGGAAAAATCCGGATAGGCGTACGTTTCACAAAAACTGAAGTCTTCGTCCTTTCCGTCAAACCATCCCTTTTCCCTTGCAAATTTAATGCAGTCTTTAGAGAACATCACATTCTTCTTATCCTTCTGGTCGAACGTACGGATTCTGCTTTGGTTGGCATGCGCACAAATCGCACTGTCTGGAATACGCAACGCTACCCATACTACTCCTTTGCTGCCAGGTCCTTTACCCATCATCTCCATTACCCAAGCTTCGTTGGGGTCACAGATAGAAAAAGTCTCGCCTTCGGAGCAATATCCGTAAGTCTCAGCAAGTGTTGTCATCACCTTGATAGCCTCACGGGCAGTCTTAGAGCGTTGCAGGGCAATATATATCAACGAGCCATAATCAAGCACACCGGTGGAATCCACCATCTCATGACGTCCCCCGAAAGTGGTTTCACCGATAGACACCTGGTATTCATTTATATTGCCTATCACGTTATAAGTTTCCGCCGCTTCAGGTATTTCGCCATGATATTCCTTTGTGTCCCAGTCATAAATCTGACGCATCTCTCCCTTAACATGTTTCCCTGCAGGAAAATGGCAAAGACCGATGAACATTCCGTAATCATCCGCGTTATAAGTCGTAAACACCGAACCGTCGGCACTTGCATCCTTGCCTACGATGAAGTTCGTACATGCCTGTGCATAAATATATGCAGACAGCATTAAAACTGACAATAAGATTTTTTTCATATTTACTGTTATTTATTATTTCCGATAATCCAAGATAAACAGGTTTTTGAATGTAGTTACCTATAGCACATTTATCCTAATAAATGAATTGTGCCTTAAATACTTTCACATTGTTCCTATTATCTGTGAGAACAAGTTTCAATACACGCTGCCGCCCAGTCTTTCTTAACGGGGTTTCGCTTAAAGTGCATGTATAGACATGAGCCTTTTCATTATACTCAAACAGAACAAAACGGCCGTCCACAAATCCACGGATTGACTTTAGACCACTCTTTTTGTCATATGCATAAAAACGAATTGTTTTTGACGACGCACTATAACCTGATATTACAGGCGGTTCATCATCATACGCTATTTCATAACTTGCGCCAAGTTCACGAATACGTCCTGTCACCCAACCATCCTTATACGTTCCACCCATATACCGATCTACGCCATAATGGCTTACTATATATAATTTGCTCGGGTCTGGTACGGCCTTTTTAAACCTAAGACTTATCTTTGCCCAACCGAAAAGTGGATATGACTGCCTGTAAAAACACCATTCATTGGACAACCCACCGTCATCAACACCCATCTTCGGCGACAATTCTATATCGTCAGGCAACAGCCCTTGTGAAACTGTAAGTGACAGTCCCGGACGCTGAAAACAATTCATTCTGTCATACCTTAATGTATTCATAAAATTACGCGAATCCACAGCCGGAATGTCTTGCCGTTGCCCACGAACTATAAAAGTATATTGCCGCGAATTTCCAAATACATCGGTTATGGTGTAAACAAAATGGTAATCACGCTCTTCATTAAAGTCAACATATCCATTACTACCTTGCGATGTACGCAAAATAGGCAACGTATTGCCAGGCTCAACAAACGATTTCATATACCAAACGTGCGTCCGGCAATAATGTTCATAGTCTCCCCATGAATTAACCATACGATTACAATGGTCCGGTATGCTGTCAACATCACTCTCGAACACTATCTTACCGTCAACGGTTAGTGTTGTGTGCCGCACCCCAAGAATGCCGTAGCTACCTTCCATGTAATCATTTGCCCAAATGCCGAATCCGACTTTACCCCATGCGGTAAACTTGCGTGTAAGGTTAAGTGACGAAAAACCGTATGACTGTTTCCGTGACGAGCCACAGAAAAGCCCTTGTCCTTTCATCGGATATGCCATGAACGAATGAGCTATTGGCTTTGTTGTATCGGTTACGTAATATTTCAAGTATTGTAACGGGTCAAGGAAACTCCACGTTCTCGTATCGCGAAATTCAAGATGAAGATGTGGGGCCTTGCTCGCTCCGGAATTACCACTTACGGCAATAAGCTGTCCTCTTGACACCGGATAATCCGTAGGCCTTAAGCGAACATCTGCAAAATAATCCTGGTTTTGGTATTGCCATTTACGTACAATAGCTTCCAACTGGGGAGTGAACTTTTTTAAATGGCAATACACGGTAGTTATTCCACCAGGGTGCCTCACATACACCGCATTGCCAAAGCCATAAAGTCCAACCGTTACCCTGCTTACATAACCGTCAGCAACAGAAAAAATAGGCTTACCTTCTACCTGCCCTGTACGTACATCAATACCTCCATGAAAATGATTAGGACGTGGTTCACCAAAATTTCCAGCCAAGGAAACAGGATAATTGACCGGAGGACTAAAAGTCAGAATTGATGAGACAAGCAATGTAGATAAAAGACCTAACACTTAGATAATAATTATTATGAACATAAAAAGTGAAAGCAAAAAGATGGAATACATGTATATATAAGACTAATCATATTTTCCTATACTCGAAACATATAATATTCCGCCTTTTCACTTTCACTGAACTAACATTCATTCAACAGGCCTTGAAACTCATGTCAAGCCCCTTAACAGAATGCGTCAATGCCCCGACAGATATAAAGTCGACACCACATTCTGCATACAGGCGTATCGTATCAAAAGTAATTCCGCCGCTTGATTCAGTCTCATATTTACCGTCAATCATCTCAACAGCCTTTTTAGTATCTTCAACCGAAAAATTGTCAAGCATTATACGGTCAACTCCCCCACAATCAAGAACCTGCCTTATTTCGTCAAAGTTACGCACTTCAATTTCTATCTTCAAGTCTAACGACTTTTCCGTAAGATACTTATGACATCTGTCAATTGCATTCTTTATGCCACCGGCAAAATCAACATGATTGTCTTTCAGCAGTATCATGTCAAAGAGCCCTATTCTATGGTTGACCCCTCCCCCTATTTTCACGGCCTGTTTCTCAAGCATACGCATTCCGGGAGTAGTCTTCCTGGTATCAAGAACTTTTGTTTTTGTACCCTCAAGCCTCTTTACATACCTATGCGTCATGGTTGCAATTCCGCTCATACGCTGCATTATATTGAGCATCAGACGTTCTGTCTGAAGTAATGAGCGTATCTTGCCACTGACGATCATGGCTATATCGCCCTTTTTAACTTCAGATCCATCTTTGATAAGTACATCAACATGCAATGTCGGGTCAAAACGTGCGAATACCCTTTTAGCGACTTCAACACCTGCAAGTATTCCGTCTTCTTTTATCAACAAGTGCGATTTACCCATCGCATCATCAGGTATGCAACATAATGTTGTATGGTCACCATCGCCTATATCCTCAGCAAAGGCAAGGTCAATGAGCCTATCTTCCAATTCGTCAACTGAGTACATATAATTAATATCCTTTCTATTAAATTACAAATAAACACCCACTCCTATTTTAAATCCAATTTTGGAATAATCTGAATGGTCCTTAAACGACTGGTCGTAATAAATAGCCGGTTCAATTGTCACTGACTTATTAAGGAAAAAAGCATAACCGACCTCAATACCCGGCATCAAGTCATTATAATTATGATTGGCGTGTACGAGTTTTGCATTAACCCCTAAATACAATCCATTTTGTATTATATAATATCTTCCGCCGATACCGAAAGTCAACATATCCGAAGCTCCTTCAAGTCCGCTATGCTGGTAACCGAACTGTCCAAGCAACATCCAATCATCGGCAAGCAGGTATCCGGCTTTAGCATCCAAGCCTAAATTGAACTCTTCCGCACCACTATAACTGATGTCAAGCCCCGATAATGAAGCTCCCACATACCACTTACCTTGCTCAAACTGAGCATGACTTGCCACTGCCATTAATAAGGCAAGCAACAGCATTGAGATTTTTTTCATAAAGATTATATTTATTTTTGTTTATTGTCAGGCGGTTGCCGATTTTACGGTTTTATCACATATTCGGCTAAAACAGCCCTGTCTGCTGACCATATCATCGTAATGCAAAAGTACATATTAAATTTGAAAAACAAAAAAAATACTATAACTTTGCACGAAATTATAGATGTTTATACCACAAAATGAAACTTTTAGGCAAATACCTGACAACAACAACGATAACAATCACACTAATTTTATTGACACTGCCATGCTTTGGCGTAGGGCAAGGAGAACTGTTCAGAGTTAATCCCAAACATGAAGTAAGGGCTGTATGGCTTGCTACAATTGGAGGTCTTGACTGGCCTCGTTGTTATGCTAACAGCTACATTTCTATTGAAAACCAGAAAAAAGAACTGACACAAATACTTGACAAGCTTAAAAAAGCGAACATAAACACGGTTTTATTTCAAACCAGAATAAGAGGAACCGTAATATATCCGTCCGCAATCGAACCTTGGGACGGTTGTTGTTCAGGCATTCCTGGCAAAAGTCCAGGATACGACCCGTTAGCTTTCGCCATTGACGAATGCCACAAACGCGGTATGGAAATCCAAGCCTGGATTGTGGCCATCCCAATCGGTAAATGGAATTCTTTTGGATGTAAAACCTTACGACGTAAACATCCGACCTTGGTTGTCAGAAAAGGCAATGAAGGATACATCGATCCGAACAATCCCTCTGCGAAAAAATACATAGCCGACATATGCTCGGAGATAACCAGCAAGTATGATGTTGACGGTATACACCTTGACTATATACGATACCCAGAGACATGGAAGGTCGACACAAAAAACGACAAGGCCCGCCAAAATATCACAGATATTGTAAAAAATGTATATAATGTAATAAAGAGCATAAAGCCGTGGGTGAAACTCAGTTGCGCCCCGATAGGCAAATACTCGGACCTCGCACGTTATTCAAGCAATGGCTGGAACGCTTTTTCCAAGGGCTACCAGGACGCCCAAGGGTGGTTACGCATGGGCATAATGGACCAGATTTACCCGATGATGTATTTCAAGGGTAACCAGTTTTATCCTTTTGCGCTGGACTGGAATGAAAACTGCCATGGCCGAACTATCGTACCCGGACTTGGAATATACTTTTTATCATCGGAAGAAGGCAATTGGCCTGTAGATGAAGTCATAAGGCAAATGTATGTTGCCCGCAAAAAGGGTATGGGATACGCATTCTTCAGAAATAAATTCTTCTGTGACGACACAAAAGGACTTTATTCTTTTACCAAGGATTACTTCAATCTATATCCGGCACTAATTCCTCCTATGACATGGGCACACATGCCCACACCTTCAGCTCCCAGTAACTTAACAAAAATAAAGTCGGATGACTTCGAGGCAATAAAATGGGACAAAATCACAGATAACGCAAACGGTGGAATAAGTTATAACGTATATGCCTCAAGAACATATCCGGTCGACATTAACGACACACGCAACCTGATTGCGCAACGATTGCAGGAAAACCATCTTGCAATAAACAGCAAGGACAATTTATACTATGCCGTAACGAGTATGAACCGTTATGGGCAAGAAAGTGCCCCTGTACAGGAAAAAGCTGAAATACAACCTGAAAGAACCACGGAATTTCTTAAAAACGACGGACGGAAATTATGGCTTCCAGATAAAGGCCATGAGCTCGATGCTGATTATATAATGATAAAAAGTCTTGCAGGAACAATCATTAAGACACTACCCTACCGAGACAAAAGTACAGACATTACCGGAATAAAGAACGGTTGTTACGTGATATAT
>NZ_JACJJG010000094.1 GCF_016899855.1 Marseilla massiliensis | reverse complement strand
GCGCAAAGATAAGAATTTTAAAGCAAATCACAACGATATTTGTCTTGGGTTTTACTACAACCTAGATGTTTGTCTTAGCGCAAAGATAAGAATTTTAAAGCAAATCACAACCATTTTCCTCGATTGTTATGTTGGCGCATAGATGTTTGTCTTAGCGCAAAGATAAGAATTTTAAAGCAAATCACAACTTAAAACCATCAACGCTTTTAATGCCATTTGATGTTTGTCTTAGCGCAAAGATAAGAATTTTAAAGCAAATCACAACCAAAGACCATCAACGCTTTTAACGCAATTTGATGTTTGTCTTAGCGCAAAGATAAGAATTTTAAAGCAAATCACAACTTCTGTCTGTCATACTCTTAGTCTTTTAGGATGTTTGTCTTAGCGCAAAGATAAGAATTTTAAAGCAAATCACAACTTTGTGATGAAAACGGCAAAAATGCTAAAAGATGTTTGTCTTAGCGCAAAGATAAGAATTTTAAAGCAAATCACAACTTTAAAAAATCTGATAAATTATACCTTTTAGATGTTTGTCTTAGCGCAAAGATAAGAATTTTAAAGCAAATCACAACTTGCGTAATAGCCTGCCCAAGGTCACGCTGATGTTTGTCTTAGCGCAAAGATAAGAATTTTAAAGCAAATCACAACAGGTTATTCGTAAATAATTACTTCTTCTCGGATGTTTGTCTTAGTACAAAAATAAGAAATTTAAAACAAATTACTGCTCCTCAACAATGGAAACTTAAACAATAGATATTTATTTTATTAAAAGTGTTGTAATTAATTGATATTCAATTAATTGTAAACGGCGTTCTTTCGCAGCGCGAAGGGACGCCGTTTGGTGTGCGATATGCGTCATATTGCGACGCAATATGACGCTTTTATGATTATGGCGGGGTAGGGGATGGTCGGGATAAGCCCGATAGGCCTGATGGGCTTAATACGGATTTGTGAGGACAATGGATACCGGATTTCTCACTTTTTCCTTTTAGTTTTTCACTTATATTGTAATGTATTCTTCATTCTTCATTTTCAATTTTTCACTTAACTTCAGTGCGCCTCCAGCCAGTTTTGGCCCCATCCGCAGTCGGCCACGAGGGGTACGCTGAGGGGATAGGCGGCCTGCATCTCCTCGAGTACTATGCGTTCGACGGTTTCCTTCTCGTCGGGGTAGACGCTGAAGTTAAGTTCGTCGTGCACCTGGAGAATCATTTTCGAGCGCAGGCGCTCGTCGCGGAAGCGGCGGTGGATACGCACCATGGCGATTTTAATTATGTCGGCGGCGGTGCCTTGTATGGGTGCGTTGATGGCGTTGCGCTCGGCAAATCCGCGCACGGTGGCGTTGTGCGACGTGATGTCGGGCAGGTAGCGGCGGCGGTGGAGCAGGGTCTCGGCGTAGCCCAGTTTGCGTGCCGTCTCCTTTGCCTGTTCCATGTACTCGGCTACCTTGGGGAAGGTGGCGAAGTAGCCGTCAATCAGCTGCGTTGCCTCCGTGCGGCTGATGTCGAGGCGCTCGGCCAGTCCGAACACGGTAATGCCGTAAATGATGCCGAAGTTGGCCCGCTTGGCCTTCGTTCGCTGGTCGCGCGTGACACTGTCCATCGTCTCGTGGTAGATTTTGGCGGCCGTAGCGGCGTGGATGTCGTAGCCCTCGCGGAAGGCCTCCTGCATGTTTTCGTCGCCGCTCAGGTGCGCCATTACGCGCAGTTCTATTTGGGAGTAGTCGGCCGAGAAGAACAGGCAACCCTCCTCGGGCACGAACGCCTTGCGTATCTCCTTGCCGTCCTCGCCCCGCACGGGTATGTTCTGCAGGTTGGGGTCGCTCGACGAGAGTCGCCCCGTGGCCGTTACGGTCTGGTTGAACGACGTGTGTATGTGGCCCGTACGTGGGTTAATCAGCTTCGGCAGGGCGTCTACGTAAGTGCCGAGCAGCTTTTTCAACCCTCTGTGTTCCAGTATCTTGCCTACTATTTCGTTCTTTCCTTTAAGTTGCTGGAGCACTTCTTCCGACGTGACATACTGCCCCGTCTTGGTCTTCTTCGGTTTCTCCACGATTTTCATCTTGCCGAAGAGAATCTCGCCCACCTGTTTCGGCGAGGCGATGTTAAACTCCTCGCCCGCCAGCTGGTATATTTCCTTCTCGATGGCGTTCATGCGTTCGGTGAGCATAGCCGACGTTTCTTTCAGCGCACCGGTGTCGATGCGCACGCCGCCCACCTCCATGTCGGCCAGCACCTGCACCAACGGCATTTCCACTTCTGTAAAGAGTTGCCACACGCCGGCCTCCTTCAGTTTCGGCTCGAGTATGTTTTTCAGCTTCAGGGTGACGTCGGCGTCCTCGGCGGCATACTCATATACCTCCTTAGGGTCAAGGTCGCGCATCGACTTCTGACCCTTGCCCTTGGGGCCGATAAGCTCGTCGATGTGTATGGTTTTATATTTGAGGTACACCTCGGCCATGTAGTCCATGTTGTGGCGCAGCTCGGGTTGGAGCAGGTAGTGGGCTATCATCGTGTCGAACATCTCGCCGCCGAGCGTGACACCGTAGTTCATCAGCACCTCCATGTCGTACTTGATGTTCTGCCCGATTTTGAGGATTGAGGGGCTTTCGTAGACTGGTTTGAAAATATTAACAATGTTTTGCGCTTGTTGACGATCGGCAGGAACGGGCACGTAGAAGGCCTCGTTTTCCTCGACAGAGAAGCTCAAACCAACGAGTTCGGCGTCGATTGTGTTGGTTGAAGTCGTCTCCGTGTCCAGACTTAAAAAACTTTTTGTCATGAAAAAGTCACAAAGTCGGCGCATATCTTCCTCTGTGTCAACGAGTTTATACGTATGAGGCGTGTCAGTTAACGCTCTCAGATTCGATTTTTTGGCGTCAACCTGCCCGTCGGTCGGGTTTTCCGCAAATAAATCGAGTTGCTGATTTGCGTTATTTTTGATGTTTTCACGATTGTTAAGAAACTTGTCCGAGAGCGTCTTAAACTCCAGTTCGGTGAAGATTCGGCGCAGTTCGTCACGGTCGGGGTCGGTCACGCGCAGCGCCTCGAGGTCGAGGCTGACGGGCACGTCGGTGCGGATGGTGGCGAGGAACTTGGAGAACTTGATTTGCTCGGCGTTCTCCTCCACCTTCTTCTTCAGTGCGCCCTTCAGTTCGGAGGTGCGCTCCAGCAGCGAGTCTATCGACCCGAACTGCTGTAGAAGTTTTACGGCGGTCTTCTCGCCTACGCCCGGACAGCCCGGTATGTTGTCCGCCGCGTCGCCCATAAGGCCGAGCAGGTCGATTACCTGTGCCGTCGACTCGATGCCGTACTTCTGGCATACCCCGTCGGCGTCGAGCGTCTCGTAACCGCCGCCGTGGCGCGGGCGGTACATCACCACGTTGCCTCTGACGAGCTGGCCGTAGTCCTTGTCGGGCGTCAGCATGTACGTCTTAATGCCCTCGGCGCCTGCTTTTGTGGCCAGGGTGCCGATTACGTCGTCGGCCTCGAAGCCCTCCGCCTCGAGCACGGGTATGCGCATGGCCTTCAGTACCTCTTTTATTATGGGCACCGAGGCGCGTATGTCCTCTGGCGTCTCCTCCCGCTGGGCCTTGTATTGGTCGTAAGCCTCGCTGCGGAAGGTGGGGCCGTGGGGGTCGAAAGCCACGCCGAGGTATGTCGGCTTCTCCTTCGAGAGCACCTCGTGCAGGGTGTTGCAGAAGCCCAGCACTGCCGACGTGTTCATGCCCTTGGAGTTTATTCTCGGGTTCTTTATGAATGCGTAATACGCCCTGTATATCAGGGCGTAAGCGTCCAAAAGGAAAAGTTTATCCATGTTTTTGCTTGTTTTTACGTGTAAAGTTACTAATTTTTTGTCATTAATCGGATAAATTCACTACTTTTGTATCAAATTTCGTAGCATGACTGACTATTTATCGATAATAAAGAAACCCATTGAGAGCGAGCTTGGGCAGTTTATCAGTCTGTTCAACTCGTCGCTAACCCATGAGGACAAGCTTCAGGAGGAAATCTTCGCACGTATCCGCAACCGCGCGGGCAAGCGCATGCGGCCTATGCTGATAATGCTGATGGCCAGGAACTACGGCGCCGTGAACGACGCCACGCTGCACGCCGCGGTGGGTCTGGAGCTGCTGCATACGGCCTCGCTCGTGCATGACGACGTGGTGGACGAGAGCCGCGAGCGCCGCGGGCAGGCGTCGGTCAACGCCCTGTATGACAACAAGGTGGCGGTGCTCGTGGGCGACTATATCCTCTCTACGGCGCTGCTGCACGTGTCGATAACGCACAACGAATTGATAGTCAGGTATCTGGCCGAGCTCGGCCGCACGCTTTCCGACGGCGAGATACTCCAGCTTACGAGTATCGGAGAGAGCGAAATTTCCGAAGAGACATACTACAAAATCATCAGTCGCAAGACCGCCGCGCTGTTCGAGGCGTGCTGCGCGATAGGCGCCATATCGGCCGGCATGCCCGAGGAGAGGGTGGGCGAGGCCAAGCGCTTCGGCCAGACGCTGGGCATTATCTTCCAGATTCGCGACGACATATTCGACTATTACGACTCGCCCGAGATAGGCAAGCCCACCGGCAACGACATGGCCGAGGGCAAACTCACCCTGCCCGTAATCTACGCCCTTAACTCGGCGGGTTACGACAGCATGTTCAAGCTGGCGCGGAAGGTGAAGGACGGCACGGTAAACCAAGATGAGATAGCCTGTCTTGTAGACTTCACCAAGGCTCACGGCGGCATAGAATACGCCGAGCGGCGTATGGAGGAGCTGCACGACGAGGCCCAGCGCTTCATCCGTGACGAGGTGAGTGACGAGGAGCTGAAGCGCAGTCTGACGGCTTATCTCGACTTCGTGATAAAGAGGAATATCTGACGGCGTAATGCCGCGGCCGTGCGGTGTCGTGAAGTTACGGAATATTTTTCATAAGATATTGGTTTTCAATGATTTAAGAAATGCCGTCTTTTGCAAGGCAAAAGACGGCATTTCGTGTTATAAAAGACGGCCTTTTGTGGGGCTAATGGGGCTGATAAGCCTAATTAGCCAAATGGGATGATAGGCCCAATGGGCCTGATGAGCCTAATAAGCCAAATGGGATAATAAGCCCAATGGGCCTGATTGGCCTAATAAGCTATGGCTCATTGGGCTTATCAGGCTCATTGGGCTAATTTCCTATCAGGCCAATTAGGCCTATTCTAAGGCCTATCAGTCTAATTTATCGTTGTCAGCTAAATCCTTCTTACTGCCTCCTGCCGTTTCTTTTCAGCCATTCTACTCTTGCGCGGTACATCTCTTCGCGCAGTCCGCCGCCCTCCACGAAGTCCTGTTTCAGTCGGTCGATGAATTTCCTGAGCATTACGTCGGTCTGGTGAATAAGAGTGATTGCGATGTTGGCGATGGTCTCGTCGCTCCTTGTCGTTATGGCGTTGCGGTAATACGCGCTGTCGTTGTGCCTTGAACATACCGCCCTTGTCTATGCTGCCTTATCGCAGTTGATGTCCCATATAGTGAGGTTGCGCACACGTAGGTAGTCCTCATAGTCGGCCAGAAGCTCCTGCATGCTCGCCCGTGCCACGTTGGTCAGCTTCAGTTCGGTTTCTTTCGACGTGGTGCTTGCCGCGCTTCCCTCGGCTATATTCTGCTTGCACGAGCGTGCCGCCTGAATCATCTGGTCGATAGTGCGGTCGCCTTTTTCGAGGAATTTGTGGGCAAAATAATAAGTAATATCATAAATGCATTTCGCCTTTTGGTAGACTATCAGATTGCGGTAGTTGCCGCGCTGCGGCATGAAAGGCCGGTTGTCGTTAGTCATGGTATAATTGTTTTTTGAATTAGTAGATTGTATTAGATAAGACTAATGGGCCGGATAGGCCCAATAAGCCTGATGAGAGAGTGGGGCAGACAGGCCTGATTAGCCAAATAGGCCTGATGGGATGATAAGCCGGATGGGCCAATTAGCCAAATAAGCCACGGCACATTGGGCTTATCAGGCTCATTTGGCTAATTTCCCATCAGGCTAATTAGGCCTATCCTCCCCAGCCTTTTTCAGAAGAATTTAGTCTCTTCGCCGAGTATTTCGCTCAGCAGCATGTTGGCCAGTCGGCTGGTGCCGAGGCGCAGCCACTTGTTTGTCAGCCATTTTTCGCCTAAGACCTCTTTTACTATCGTGTAGTAGATAAGTGCGTCCATCACCGAGTTAAGGCCGCCAGCGGGCTTAAAACCTATCTGAATGCCCGTTTCGTCGTAGTATTCCTTGATGGCCTGGCACATCACATATGCTGCCTCAGGCGTGGCGGCAGGCTCGAGCTTGCCCGTTGAAGTCTTGATATAGTCGGCGCCGGCATACATCGCCAGGATTGACGCCTTCTTGATGTTCGAGGCCGTTTTCAGGCAACCCGTCTCCAGAATTACCTTCATCGGGGCGTCGCCACACGCCTGTTTCAGCTCGTTGATGTCGTCGCACACGCCCTCGTAGTCGCCGCTGAGGAACTTGCCCACGGGCATTACGATATCTATCTCCGTGGCACCGTCTTTCACGGCGAGGGCCGTCTCTGCTACCTTTACCTCGATAAGTGCTTGTGACGAAGGAAAACTGCCCGAAACGCAGGCTATCTCTACGCCGTCAACCTCAAGCGACTCGCTCACCGTCTTGGCAAAACACGGGTACACGCAGATGGTCGCCACGTGGGGCAGGTCGGGGTAGGTAGCGTCAAACTGGTTTACCCTCTCCGTGAAGGCGAGTATCGACTCGTCGCTGTCGGTGGTCTTGAGCGACGTCAGTTCAATGCTGCCGAAGAGGAATTTCTTTACCTCAAGGGTATCGTTCTCGTGCACTTTCTCGGCGATAATCTTCCTTACGGCGTCGCGGACGGCAGCGTCGTCAAGGTCGGTATTATACTTGCTGAGTGCCTCGTCGTACTTGCTCATCTTCGGGAACTCGTGCTCATGCTTGTGCTCGTGAGCCTGTTCGTTGTGCTTGTTGTTCTCTACTGTTGCCATAATTTTAAGTTTTTAATTTTTGAAGTTATAGGAGTTAAAGAAATTATCACTCGCTCTGCTCGTTAGAAGTTAAAGCCAAATGCCTTGACGGTTGCGCCCGCGGGGCTAATGGCTATAACTTCTTTAACTTCTATAACTTCTTTAACTGCCAAAATAATCCTTTGATTCTTAATTCTTAACTCTTAATTTCTCATTATTAATATGCCTTGTGGCATCGCGTTTTGTCTTCTTTTCGAGGTTCTTTTTCAGCGCCTCGGTAAGGTCAACGCCAGTCTGGTTGGCCAGGCAGAGCAGCACCCACAGCACGTCGGCCATCTCGTCTGCCGGGTCGGTAGGTTCGCCCGTCTTGAAGCTCTGGTCGCCGTACTTGCGGGCGATGACGCGCGCCAGCTCGCCAACTTCCTCCGTGAGGCACGCCATGTTGGTAAGTTCGCTGAAATAACGCACCCCGTATTGTCTAATCCATTGGTCTACAATGAGTTGCGCCTCTTTGATAGTTATCTCTTCGCTCATGTTTTTGTAGGAATTAATAGGCCGAATAAGCCTTATTGGACAAATAGGCCTGATGGGTTTTTATAGCTCTTAAATGCTATTTTCTTAACTCTTAATTCTTAACTCTTAACTCATTCCTTGTGCTTCGTGTCCATGCAGATGGTCACCGGACCGTCGTTTACCAGTTCCACCTTCATGTCTGCGCCGAACTCGCCCGTGCCTACTTTCAGGCCCGTAAACTCGTGCAGCTTGCGGCAGAAGCTCTCGTAGAGGGGTATGGACACCTCGTGGCGTGCGGCATGTATCCACGACGGGCGGTTGCCTTTCTTGTAAGACGCCAGCAGGGTGAACTGGCTTATCACGAGAATCTCGCCCCCGACGTCGGTTATGGGCAGGTTCATTACGCCCTCGGCGTCGTCAAAAACGCGCAGCGCGGCTATCTTTTTCACCAGCCAGTCGACGTCCTCCTCGGTGTCGCCGTCGGCCACTCCGAGCAGTATCATGTACCCTTTGCTAATCTCTGATTTCACCTCTCCGCCGATTGTCACTGACGCCCGGCTGACGCGTTGGATTACTGTTTTCATGCTTGAGAATTTTATTAGTAGTTAAAGTAGTTATCGGTAGTTATAGTAGTTAAAGTCAAATGCTTTGTCGGTTGAGCAAACAAGTGTAATGACTTTAACTACTATAACTACTCTAACTACCTTTAACTACTTCCGTTTCTTGATTTTTATTGAAATACTCCCACACTATTTTTGCCTTCGCTTGCCCTATAACGTCGGTAAGTTGCTGGATATCTGCCTCCTTGATGCGCTTTACCGACTTGAGTGCTTGCAGCAGGGCGTCCTTTGTCTTGGGGCCTATGCCGTGGATGTCGTCCAGCTCCGAGTGCAGCGCGTGCTTTGAGCGCTTGTCTCGATGGAAGGTTATGGCGAAGCGGTGGACCTCGTCCTGCATGTGCGTGAGGAGGTGGAACAGCTCGCTGTCGGTCTTCATTCCCACCACCACGGGCGGCACGCCGTACAGCAGTTCGTTGGTGCGGTGACGGTCGTCCTTGGCAAGTCCGGCAATTGGAATGTCCAAGTGAAGCTCGCCCTCGACAACGCTACGCACCACGCTCATCTGCCCTTGTCCGCCGTCGGTTATGATAAGGTCGGGCAGGGGTTGGCCTTCCTCCACCATGCGTGAGTACCTGCGGCGCACCACTTCCTGCATCGAGGCGTAGTCGTCGGGCCCAACCACCGTTTTTATTATGTACTTGCGGTAGTCCTTCTTGCTGGGTTTCATCTTCTTGAACACCACGCACGCCGCCACGGCGTCGCTGCCTTGGATGTTAGAGTTGTCGAACATCTCAATCTGGTAAGGCATTTTCGGCAGCTTCAGGGCCGCTTGGATTTCCTTCATCAGGCGCACTGATTTCTGCTCAGGATTGAGCTTTTCAGCCTGTTTCAGGCGGTCGAAGCGGTACTGCTTGCCGTTCATTTCCGACAGGTCGAGCAGAGTGCGCTTGTCGCCCCGTTGCGGAACGGTGAACGTTACGCCGTCAAGCGTCATGTCGACGGCGAATGGAACGATTACCTCACGCGCCGTGCTGCCCATCCGTTCACGTATCTGCAGGATGGCGAGCTGCAGTATTTCGAGCGCCGTCTCGCCCAATTTCTTCTTCATTTCGAACGTCTGCGCCTGGTTGATACTGCCGTTCATTACGTGCATGTAGTTCACGAAGGCCGTCCGTTCGTCGTCGGTCACGCTGAACACGTCGACGTCGGTGATGGTATGGCTCACCACCTCGCTCTTGGCGCAGAAGCTGTCAAGCAGCATGTAGCGCTGTTTCAGCACCTCGGCCTCCTCGAAACGCATCTCTTCCGCCAGTTTCATCATACGCGAGTAGAGTGTGCGTTGCAGCTCGCGCGTGTTCCCTTTCAGTATCTCCCGCGCCTGGGCTATGCATTCCTGATAGTCTTCCAGGCTTTGTTTGCCTATGCACGGAGCGCCGCAATTATGTATATGGTACTCCAGGCAGGGCTTGTATTTCCCTTGTTCTATACCCTCTTTCGTGATAGGTTGGCGGCACGTGCGCGGCTTGTAGAGCTTCTTTATCAGCTCAAGTATGGCGTACATCGAGCCGATATGGCTGTAAGGGCCGAAGTACGAGCCCCATTTCTTGTTGATGGTGCGCGTCTTGAATATGCGCGGTAGGTATTCTTTCGTGACGCAGATTGAGGGATACGTCTTGCCGTCCTTGAGCAGAATGTTGTACCGCGGCTGGTATTTCTTGATAAGACTGTTCTCCAATAGCAACGCATCTTCCTCGGTGTTGACCACTGTATAGGTAATGTCGTGGATTTTGCTTACCAGCACTTTCGTCTTGAAACGGTCTACCTCTTTATGGAAATAGGACGACACGCGGTTCTTCAAGTTCTTCGCCTTGCCGACATAAATTATCGTGCCGTGCTCGTCGTAGTACTGATAGCTGCCCGGCTTCGTGGGCATGTTGCTCACGATGGCCTTCAGGCGGGCCAGCCGCTTCTCGTTTTCTTCTTTAGTCATGACGCGTAAGTGCTTTGTTTAAAGGGCTTTTCAAAGATAATGTTTCACGTGAAACTTAGCCCCGTAGGGGCAATTAAGAGTTAAGAATTAAGAGTTAAGAAAA
>NZ_JACJJG010000093.1 GCF_016899855.1 Marseilla massiliensis | reverse complement strand
GGCAACAACACCCCGGAGACGGCGCACGCCGGGAGCGGCGAACAAAAACGGCTGTGGAAAAGAAAAAAAACGGTGGGCCATGGAGGAAATGACAATGGAAGATAGTATCTTTGCCGCGATTTTGTCAGGCGGCCCCGCGGGGCCGCCTGACAAAGACCGGGAATGTAAAGTAAAGCAGCACATTTCCCGATGCGATGTCAACTATTCCAGTACCTCTATCCAGAGTGTGTAAAATAATGTAGTTTATTTAAACAAAAACTGTCAACCTATTTCAGGAAAAGACAACTCTTTGCCGGCAGTGTTCCGATATGCCGCCTTTCGCCTTGCAAAAGGCCATCAATCACAACGCAAAATGCCGTCTTTTAGCTGGTAAAAGACGGCATTTTGGAATGCGTTTTGTAAGTTGTTGTATGTCAGCGGATTACTGATTTGTCTACCGTTACGTGCAAGGTGCTCTTGTCGAAGGTTATTCCCGAGCGTTCGACAAAGGCGGCGAGGGCGCCGTTTTCTGCCAGTTCGCGGGGCGTGCCGATGCTTATCTTGCCGTCGCCGGCCATCAGCCATAGCGTGTCGGCGGTCTGCAGGGCCAGCTCGAGGTCGTGGGTTGACATGAAGATGGTCTTGCCCGCTTCGTGGCTGAGGCGCATCAGGAGGAGCATTGTCTCCACCTTGCTGGGGTAGTCGAGGTATGCGGTAGGCTCGTCGAGGAATATCACTGGCGTCTGTTGCGCCAAAGCCTTGGCTATCATCATCTTCTGGCGCTCGCCGTCGCTCAGCGTCGACACGTTGCGGGCGGCCAACGGCGTTATGCCTACCTGCTCCATGCTTTCATTGACGATGTGTTTGTCGGCGCTTCCGGCCATGCCCCAGAATCCCGTGTACGGCGTGCGGCCGAGCGTCACGACGTCACTCACGGTCATGTTGACGCCCTCGGGCTTTGTCGTCAGCACCACTCCTACGGTACGTGACAGTTCTTTGTGCGTATATTCGGATATCTCCTTACCTTTTATATATATGCTGCCGCCGAGTTTGGGGATGAATGCTGCCAGCGTTTTTAGCAACGTCGACTTGCCCGCTCCGTTCGCCCCAATCAGGCATGTTAGGCGTCCGCCCTCAATATTGGCCTCAATGCCTGAAGCCACAAGGCGGTCGCCGCCGTGCTGGCGGTAGCCGATGGATAGGTTGCTGATATGTATCATGGTTCTTGTTTAATTGAGAATTTATAATTGATGATGGAGAACTGTAAGTTAGCGTCAAGCTAATTATGGTTTGCTTTGTTGTCATAGCCTGCAAGAGTAATCATAATTGGCCTGACGCTGACTTGCAGTTCTTCATCCTAAACCCTCCATTCTCAATTATTAATAATCGTTCTTGCGTATTCAATTATTGTGTCACGGCCGCGAAGGAAGTCGTCGTCGGTCAGCGAGATGTTGTAGTCCGGCTCAATACCGAACTCTGTACACTGCATGTCCTTGTCGTACATCGGACATGCGCTGAACCTTACCGCCCATCCGTTAGGCATTTCGCTGCTGAACGGCATGCCGGCTCCGCCGCCCGTCTTGTCGCCCACTACGGTTACGTTGGGGCAGCACTTCATGTACTTCACGAACTCGTTGGCGGCGCTGAACACCTCGCGGTTGGTCAGCACTACTACCTTTTTGTGCCACCTTATGCCGCTCGACGGCTTCAGGATTTGCTCCTCCGGTTCGGAAAAGTCGCTGTGCCCGGTGCCTGTCTTGTGCTGTATGTAGCCTACGTGAATGCTCTCGTCGGTGAAGCGCGCCGCCAGTTTCTCGGCCATCGTTAGCTGTCCGCCGCCGTTGCCGCGCACGTCGACAATCAGTCCTGTGCACGAAGCAAGGTAAAACATCACCTCGTCGAGGTTGCCGTCGCCTATCCCGTTCTCGAACGAAGAACAGTATATGTAGCCGATGTTGTCGTCAAGCTTGCGGTATTGCAGGCCCGATGCTATCTTGTAATCCGTGCCGAGATACTTTCGGAGGAGCGAGTCGCTGAAGTTGGTGGGGTAGTCTTCCTTCCAGCTCCAGTACCTTGCGTTGTCGAACGGGGAGTACATGTTGACGTGACCGTCGCGCAGTTCGGCGAGCATATTGCCCAAAACCTCGAACAGCTGGTCGTCCGTCATGCCCTGGTCTATCTGTTGGCTGTACTTCAGGTATACCTGGTTCCAGTCCAGTCCGTATTCCTCGTTCTTGTAATCGAAGAAGCAATAGTGCTCGTCCATGATTTTCCAAAGCGCCTCGAAGTTGCCTTCCGGGTTGTCGGCGTACTCCTCCTCGTCAACGCATGACGTCTGTACAAGCCCCAGGATGAGCGGTATTATGACGTAAAGAAACTTTTTCATGGGATGATATGGGTGAGTTTGAATGTCCTGACAAAGCCTATCAGGAACATGTTTGAATACGTGTGATACTTCAGGTTGTTGACCTTTGCCTGGCGGAAGTCGCCGAGATAGCCAACGCGTAGCGTCGTCTTGCCCAGCGTGAAGTCAAGGGTCAGCATCTGGCGGAGCGACGGTGTTGTGGCGATTGTCGTCGGAACGACGTTGTGGTCGTAGTTGCCGCGCGAGAAAATCTCGTAGTATGACTGGCCGTAATTAGGGCTGAACATCACTCCGAAGAGCGGAGCCGACACTTCGTAGCGGGCCTTCAGCGGCACTTTTCCGAGCCTGAAGCGGTATGCCGCGGCAGCGCTCGGCGATATGTTGAGCGCAAGGCGGGCCTGCGCGGGGTTGTTGCCGTTGCGCGTGTTGTACAGAAATCCGAGGTCAATGTCGGCCTGTCCGCCCGCCATGATGTTCAACTTGCCGCCCATCAGGTCCCAGTTGTAATGCACGCCGTAGGTAAACGTGTACATGCCGGATATCTCGTTGCCGTTGCCCGAGCGGTTGTCGGCGTACGCGAAGCTGCCCTGGTGAACCAGCATACGCGACCACCTGGCGCCCTCGCGGCGACGTATCGTATGCGAAATGTAACGCACTTCCATTCCCGTATATTTCTCTGGCGACAGGTAAGTGTCAAGTATGTTCACGCCGCCTACGCCCAACATCTGTGCGTTGGTTATAACCTTGGCGCTCGGAATAGTGTCGGCCTCCTGCGCGGTCATGGCCGCAGGCAGTATGAGCAGGGCCTGTACGATGAATATCTTTAACGCTTTCATTGGCTTATAGGCTGTCGTTCGTGACATTTTCAGTTGTCGTTGTTGTCGCCGAAGAGGTTTAGCTGGCCCGTAATCTCGTCTATTACCTGCTGCTGGCTCTTGCCTGCGTCAGGGTCAAGATTCTCGTTTTGGGAAGTCTCGGGCTGTTTACCGTCGTCGGATATGTCGTCATCCGCCTCGTCGTCGTCACGTTTCAGCGGTTCAAGTTCCTCAATCCTGTCGACCGTCCACGTCGTTATACGCTTGCCTTTGGCCTTGAAGCCCTTGACGGCGACGAACTCTTCGGCGTTGATTTCCTGCGCCTCACGGAACTCGTCGTTGCCTCCGAAGGTCACACGGAAGCGCGGATACGGCTCGTCTGTAAGGCAAACGAGGCGGCTGTCCTTGTTTTCGCCGATGTAGTTCTGCTTCCTTTTCGAGCCTTCCATAAGGAAACGTTTGAGATAGGGATAACCTTGCTGGTCGGCGTCGAAGAGCACTGCCGTCCACACTTTGTGCTCGTCGTACTTCTCTATAACCTTGATGTTGTCCTCGTAGTGGTTGTTTACGTCGAAGTTTGACAGGTAGAAGTCACCGTTGTCGAGAACAACGAGAATGCTGTCGCCCTCGTTAAACTCGCCCAACAGGCGTCCGTGGTCGTCGTAGTTGAGGCGTTTCACGTCCGGGTCGAACCAAACCTTGCGCCCGCCGAGCGTGCTGTGGCCGTGGCTCTTCAGCGAAATGCGGTGTACGTTGAAGCGTGTCATCACCACGCCTTTGGCTCCACGGCCCTTGATTGCTACTTCGGAGAAGTCTTTTTCCTTGAAAATAGTCTTCAGGCGGGGTGCCGGGTCGAGTGTAATCTTGATTATTTCGGCCTCGCCGTTGGGGTTGGCGGTGAAGTAAACCACGCGCGAACCTGGCGTGCCTTGCGTCAGGTCGTACTCGCGGTCGCGGGTAATGCTGGTCACGTTAAACCTTTTCATGTAGTATTTACCCAGCTTTCCGTCACGGTAAACGGCGTTGTATATCGTCCGGCGGTCGTTCTTCTTGAACACGGCAACGTGCATGATGTTCTTCCCGACGAATATTTTGTCGGCCACCTTTACCACCTTATACTTTCCGTCTTTATAGAAAATGATGATGTCGTCGATGTCCGAGCAGTTGCAAACGAACTCGTCTTTCTTCAGCGCCGTGCCGATAAAGCCTTCGTTGCGGTTGATGTATAGCTTCTCGTTAGCCTCTACCACCTTGGTAGCCTCTATCGTGTCGAAGTTCTTTATCTCGGTAAGGCGTGGATGGTCGGCGCCGTATTTGTCTTTAAGATACTTAAACCAGTCGGCCGTAACGTCTACCATGTGGGCCAGCTTGAAGTCAATCTCCTCTATCTCCGCCTTTATCTTGGCCATCATCTCGTCGGCCTTGTCCTTGTTGAACTTCAGTATCCGGGCCATCTTGATGTCCATAAGGCGCAGTATGTCGTCCTTGGTCACCTCGCGGATGAACTGCGGATAGAACGGCGTAAGGCGTTCGTCGATATGCGCGCAGGCGGCATCCATGTCAGGAGCCAGCTCGAACTTGCGGTCCTTGTATATGCGTTCCTCGATGAATATCTTTTCAAGCGAGGCGAAGTGGAGCTGTTCCTGCAGTTCGTTCTTGCGTATCTCGAGTTCTTTCCGGAGCAGTTCCATGGTGTGGTTGACCGAGTAACGCAGCACGTCGCTTACCGTAAGGAACTTCGGCTTGTCGTCCTCGATTACGCAGCAGTTGGGCGATATGTTAATCTCGCAGTCCGAGAAGGCGTACAGGGCGTCAAGAGTCTTGTCCGACGAGACGCCCGGCGCCAGGTGCACTTGTATCTCAACCTGCGCCGCGGTGTTGTCGTCTACCTTGCGTGCCTTGATTTTCCCCTTCTCGATAGCCTTCAGGATTGAGTCGATAAGCGTTGAAGTTGTCTTGCCGTAAGGTATCTCACGGATTACGAGCGTCTTGCTGTCGAGCTTCTCTATCTTGGCTCTCACCTTCAGCACGCCGCCCCTCTGTCCGTCGTTATACTTGCTTACGTCAATGCTTCCGCCAGTGGGGAAGTCGGGATACAGCGTGAACGGCTCGCCGTGAAGGTAGCTTACGGCGGCGTCGCATATCTCGTTGAAGTTGTGCGGCAGGACTTTCGACGACAGGCCCACGGCTATACCCTCGGCGCCCTGGGCCAGAAGGAGCGGGAATTTGGCAGGAAGCGTGATAGGCTCTTTGTTCCTTCCGTCGTAGCTTAGCTGCCATTCGGTTGTCTTTGGGTTGAAAACCACGTCAAGGGCGAACTTCGACAGTCTTGCCTCGATGTATCGCGGAGCCGCCGCGCGGTCGCCGGTGAGGATGTTACCCCAGTTACCCTGGCATTCTACGAGCAGGTCTTTCTGCCCAAGTTGCACCAAGGCGTCGCCTATCGAGGCGTCGCCGTGGGGGTGGAACTGCATGGTGTGTCCCACGATGTTGGCCACCTTGTTGTAGCGTCCGTCGTCCATGCGCTTCATCGAGTGCAGTATTCGCCGCTGCACGGGCTTCAGTCCGTCCTCGATATGAGGCACGGCGCGCTCGAGGATGACGTACGACGCATAATCGAGAAACCAGTTCTGGTACATCCCGCTGAGGTGATGCACGGCCGAAGCGTCAAACCGGTTGACCGGCTTGAACACGTCGCCTTCGGGCACCGGCCCGTCGTTTACGTCGTCGAATATGTCCTCGTTTTGTTCCTCTATGCTTTCGCTTTCCTTTATTTCGTCGTCCATGTATAGTTAAATGATTGTCGGCGTGACGCTATTACATACCTGCGCACGCAATTATAAATAAGGTGTGAAGTTACCTCCATGCAAAGATACATGAAAAAATCAACATTTACAAGAAAGACAACGCAAATCAATAAAAGTTGTAGACAAATGCTTGCGGAACGTAAAAGGCCGCAGTATTGATGTTAATTAATACTAACACGCCAACATCCTGTAATCACGTTAAGCCTCCGTGAAGGCCCGCGGCGCGCGTAGGTCGGGCTTTTGACTGAAAAAACGGCAAAATACGGCGTTGAGGTTAATGTATTGATAGCCAGCGAGTTATGATTGATAATACAGCCACTGGCCGTTAATGGCGATGCGAAAGATGGTCTTTTACAAGCCAAAAGACCGTCTTTTGCCTTACGAAAGGCCGTCTTCGGCAAGGGTAAAAGCCGCTTTTAACGACCGTAAAGACCGTCATTAACCGTAAAATAGACTGGAAAATATGTTTTCAGTGATGATTTTCCGCCTTTTTTACTGCCATTTTCGGTCTTGCGTTTTCTATTTCGTGATTTTGTAATGTCAAGAAAAACGAAACGGTGAAGGTTAAATATTGTTTATGCGGAAAGGCTTTGCCACATGCAGTTTAATGACGATACGCTGATTTTCCTGACACCGATGCACGTACTTACGCATGTTTGTATTACCTTTGCAGGTCTGTAAACATCATGCGGTATTACCAACCCGCGCAATCCGACAACTACAATGATATACGGACATGGCGACGACCTGTACCGCTACGGCGGACGTGTCAGGACAAATTTCAGCTCGAACATCTGCCAGAATGCCGACCTCGGCGCCCTGAAAAGACATCTTGCCGCGCGGCTCGACGTCATCGGCAACTATCCCGAACCGGCTCCGCTATCGCTCGAAAAGGCACTTGCCGGGGAGCAGGGCGTTGACGAAGACAACGTGATAGTGACTAACGGGGCCACCGAGGCGATATACCTCATAGCGCAGAACAACGCTATGAGGTGGGGCGCTGATTGCCATATAAATATAATTCCGCAGCCTACGTTCAGCGAATATGCCGACGCCTGCCGTGCCTGCGGTTCACGCATTGCTGACGGAACGTTGGCTACGGCGGGGAGAAAGGTCGTCTGGCTGTGTAATCCCAACAATCCTACGGGCAGCGTAAAGCCTGCCGTTGAGTTGCTTTCGGAGATTGACGCGCGGCCGGACGTGCTCTTCGTCATAGACCAGAGCTACGAACATTACACCAATGAACCGACGATTGCCGACAAGGATGTTGCTGTACGGCGCAACATTATACTGCTCCACTCGATGACAAAGCGGTTCTGTATACCGGGATTGAGGCTCGGCTACGCTACGGCGTGCCGTGAAACGATAAGTGAACTCAGACAGTTGCGCCGCCCATGGAGTGTCAACGCCCTTGCCATAGAGGCGGGACTGTTCCTCGTAAGCAGCGGTGCAGTGGTGATACCGCCGCTTGACGAATATCTTGCCGAGGCGCAACGGCTTAACCGTGAGCTTGGAATGATTGACGGAATAACCGTCGTGCCGACAAAGACCAACTTCATGTTGGCAAGCATAGAGGGACACACGGCGGCGGAACTGAAGGAGTTTCTCGTGGCGCGTTACGGGCTACTGATACGCGACGCGTCAAACTTTAGCAGGCTTGACACGTCATATTTCCGTGTCGCTGCGCAAGACCGCCGTGCCGACGACATGCTTATCGAAGCGATAAAGGATTTCTTGAAATGAACATTATACCCGTAATTCCCGTATTGGCAGGCTGGATTGCCGACAAGGTTTTCGGTGACCCGGAGCGCCTTCCGCACCCCGTGGTCCTGTTCGGAAAGCTCATTTCAATTGGCGAACGCCGTCTGAACAAGGGTAGTTGGCGGCGGCTGAAGGGCGCTTTGCTTGCGTTGGTGCTCGTGGTTGCGGCATTTGCCGTGACCGCAGGGCTGCTGTCGTTGGCGGGGAGGCTGTCAGCTATACTTGCGGTGGTTGTTGAGGCCATGCTGATATTCTATTGTCTGGCCGGTACTACGCTTATCCGTGAGGTGCGTGGAGTGTTCGCCGCCCTTGACGTTTCGCTCGAACAGGGGCGCCGCCAGGTGTCGAGAATAGTAGGAAGGGATACGTCCGGCCTGACGGATAATGAGGTTCGCAAGGCCGCTTTGGAGACTCTTGCCGAGAATTTGAGTGACGGCGTGGTGGCGCCTTTGTTCTGGTTGCTGCTTCTCGGGGTGCCCGGCATGGTGGCATATAAGATGATTAACACGCTCGACTCGATGATTGGCTACCACACAGAGCGTTACCGACGCTTCGGAACATTTGCCGCGAGACTCGACGACGTGGCCAACTACATCCCCGCACGCCTTACGGCGCTGCTCATGACGCTTGTAGCCGGCCGTCCTGAGCTTGTTAAGTTCGTGGCCCTCAATGGCCGCCGGCATGCCAGTCCGAACAGCGGCTATCCAGAAGCGGCGCTCGCCGGCGTGCTTGATTGCCGTTTTGGTGGCGGGCATTATTATTTTAACGAGTATGTGGAAAAGCCGTTTATCGGCGATAACGACCGCCAGCTGACCGCCGCCGATGTCGACACGGCCGTCCGTATAAACCGCCGTGCCGAGCTGGTGATGGTCGTTCTTGTGGCGGTTGTCTGGCTCTTGCCTGCTTATGGTTGGCTTCTGTCCTGGTTGTCGGTATGTCGATAAAGCGCTTCTTTTTGTCGTCGGTATATGTTTTTTTATGCGAAAAGTAGTAATTTTGCACCATGTTTTCAAGTAATAAGGATAATGTGCTGTTGACGATGATACGCAACGGCCAGGAGATGAGCGGCAACCAGAAGCTCAACCTGATAATTCAGCTTAGTATTCCGTCCATTCTTGCCCAGCTGACTACTATCATGATGTTCTATATCGACGCGTCGATGGTCGGTTCGCTGGGAGCCCGTGCGTCGGCGTCGATAGGTATCGTGGAGTCTACCACGTGGCTTTTCGGCGGTTTGACGTCGGCCGCCGCGCTTGGCTTTTCGGTGCAGGCGGCACACTTTATAGGAGCAAATGACTTCGAGAAAGCCCGCCAGGTGTTCCGCCAGGGACTTATGGCTACGGCCTTGTTCACCGTTATCCTCACTACGATTTGCGTCTGCATAGCCAAGCCTCTGCCTGTATGGCTGGGCGGAGGGGCTGATATCTGCGGCGACGCGACGTCTTATTTTACCATTTATTGCCTTTCCCTGCCTGTTTACCAGATAGGGATATTGTCGTCGAGCATGCTGAAATGCTCTGGCAACATGCGTGTGCCGAGCCTCATGAGCATACTGATGTGCCTGCTCGACGTGGTTTTCAATTTCTTCCTTATTTACGAAACTCGCCCTGTTTCGGTGTTTGGCACCGAGCTTACAGTGCCCGGCGCAGGCATGGGTGTGCCCGGTGCGGCGTTGGGTACGGCCTTGGCGTATGCCGTTACGGGTGTAATGCTGATATGGTTTGCGACAGTCAAGTCGCCAGAATTGTCCCTGAAGAATGAGAAATGGACGTTCGCGCCGATGTGGAACTACCTTCGCAACGCCGCGAAAGTAAGTCTTCCGATGGGTGCCCAGTACATGATGATGAGCGGGGCGCAGATAGTCAGCACAATGATTGTTGCCCCTTTGGGCAACATTGCGATAGCGGCTAACACGCTTGCGATAACCGCCGAGAGCCTGTGTTACATGCCGGGATACGGTATCGGGGACGCCGCGACGACACTTGTCGGGCAGAGTATCGGTGCGGGACGCCGCCAGTTGGCACGCAGTTTTGCGTATCGCACGGTGTTCATGGGCATGGGCGTGATGGCATTTATGGGCTTGGTGATGTATATCTTCGCGCCCGAGATGATTGGAGTGATGACACCCGACGAGCAGGTTCGCCTGCTCGGATCGCAGTCTTTGCGCATAGAAGCGTTTGCAGAGCCGATGTTCGCCGCCGCGATAGTTACCTACAGCGTGTGTCTCGGAGCAGGAGATACGCTCATACCTGCCACCATGAACCTTGCCTCAATGTGGCTTGTGCGCCTTACGTTGGCCGCCCATTTCGCTCCAATTTACGGATTGCGCGGCGTGTGGATGGCAATGGCCATAGAGCTGACTCTGCGCGGAACGATGTTCCTAATACGCCTTTTCAGCGGCAAGTGGCTGAAGAAGGGGTTTAAGTAATCTATTTTATAATTAAGAATTAAGAGTTAAGAATTAAGAAAAATAGCCTTGCTGGTTAATACTGAGATATAAAGCTCTTTATAAAC
>NZ_JACJJG010000092.1 GCF_016899855.1 Marseilla massiliensis | reverse complement strand
GCTGCCGACGGTAAATACGATCTCATTATACTCGACCCGCCCGCATTTGCCAAGCACCGTGCAGCCCTGCACAATGCCCTAAAGGGATACACACGGTTGAACGTCAAGGCTCTAGAACGAATCAAATCCGGTGGCCTGCTATTCACCTTCAGCTGTAGCCAGGTAGTCACAAAAGACAACTTCCGCAATGCCGTATTCACGGCGGCAGCGCTCGCCAAACGCAACGTAAGGATATTGCACCAGCTCCACCAACCGGCCGACCATCCGATAAACATATACCACCCCGAAGGCGAATACCTAAAAGGACTCGTACTATATGTTGAATAGAACCTTCATCGGTAAAGTATCACAATACATCGACGACAACGCTCTGCTGCAGCATAGCGGCAAGTATGTCGTGGCGCTGTCAGGTGGAGCCGACAGCGTATGCCTGGCCCTGACGTTAAAACAACTTGGATATACCGTCGAGGCTGCACACTGCAACTTCAACTTGCGTGGGGCCGAATCCCTAAGGGATGAGGACTTCTGCAAACGATTTTGCGAGACAAACCATATTCCCCTGCACGTCGCCCGTTTCGACACGACAGAGTTCGCAAGGCTACGCAAGATAAGTATAGAGATGGCCGCACGCAAACTGAGGTATTCATGGTTCGACGCTCTGCTCGGCGACATCGGCGCCGAAGCCGTATGCGTAGCCCACCACCAAGACGACTCCGTTGAGACCGTACTGCTCAATTTAATACGCGGCACGGGTATACATGGTCTTGCCGGAATAAAGGCTGCAAACGGTAACATACGCCGTCCACTGCTATGCGTCACACGCAAAAACATTGAAACGGCATTGCAAGAAACTGGCCAACCCTACGTAACGGACAGCACCAATCTGGAAGACGACGTGGTAAGGAATAAAATCCGTCTCGACATTCTGCCCGTCATGAGACAAATCAACCCATCCGTCAGTGACAGCATATCCAAGACCGCAGCAAGGGTCAACGCCGTGGCTGGCGCATTCGACACTCTAATTCACCAAGCCAAGGAGCGCATTATTACATTCCACGGCCGTGACACCGCAACGATACGTACCGACCTGTTAATGTGCGAAGCTGCCCCCGAGTACACATTATTCAGCATCCTTCGGGAATATTCGTTCACACCAGCCCAAACCGAACAGATATTCCGGGCCGTAAACGCCGCTCCAGGGCGTACATTCACATCGTCCACGCACCAGTTGCTCATCGACCGTGCCAACATCATAATCGAACCTCTTTCATGCGATGCGCCCCGTTCCATGGTAATGCCCGAAAGCGGAACGTATGTATTCTCCGACGACATGAAGTTCAAGGTAGAGATAATGACATGCCCCGACAAGTTCATTCCATCACGACAGGCTTGCTGCTGCAGCCTTGATGCCTCAAAAGTAAACATGCCGTTAACCGTCAGACCTGCCACTGCCGGCGACCGTTTCATTCCGTTCGGCATGAACGGCTCCAAATTAGTAAGCGACTACCTTACCGACAGGAAACTCAACCTCTTTGAAAAGCGCCGGCAGCTTATCGTAGCTGATTCAAAAGGCAACATAGTATGGCTTGTAAACCAACGTCCCGACAATAGATTCCGTATTGACGACAGCACTACCAAGGTCTTGAAAATAACATGTTGCAGGGATTGATCAAATAATTTTCGTAAGATATTTATCAATGCAACTACCAATCAATAAAAAACAGATTGGGAAAATGTTTAAACAGTAAACATGGCTTATTGTCTCATAAAACACATCCTTTCATCCATCAAAAAGGCATTTATTAAAAGACAATAAGCCATGTTTTAAATACATAAGAACCATTGCTGTAAAAGCACGACGTGAAAGTAACAGATTTCATAGTGCCACAATCATGATGAATAAGTCCATCTGTAATGATACAAACGGCACTGCCATTGGTCTTTACCGACATGCTATCTCCGAGCCGGCAAAGACCAAAGCAGGCAGAACTTTACAACAGTAATAACGGCACATCATTGTCGTCATTACTATTTTTTCCGACTGGTGCAACCTTTATTTTTAGCAACCGTTACTTTCATTTTTCCATAATCCGACCTTAACCGACCTTCCTTGACAAATCCATGTCTATAAGCGTATAGCAGCTTCTCGAGGTCAGCTATCTGCGCCTTTAGTTCGCGTCCTATGTCGGTATCAGCTACGAGCATGCGGTGGGCAGACATCTCGACTATCTGCGTGGTGCTCTTTATGTCCGAACCACGCAATATAGCATCTTCCGTACCAGTGAACGGTTCATGCTGTACCAACTGGAAACCACGACTGTGATACACGAGAGTATATCCGGCAATGCCTGTCTCCTTATGGTATGCTTGCGAAAAGCCGCCGTCGATAACCATCAGCTTTCCGTCAGCCTTGACGGGATTCTCGCCACTTGCGGCATGTACGGGCACATGCCCGTTAATGATATGACGGTTATTGCCACATACACCAAAGGCGTCAAGTATCCGGTCGCATACGGCGCCATCATCACGCAGCTTGAAATAGTTACCCTTGTCCTCTTTGTAAGTTTCCTTGTCGGCAAGGAAGTAGCGTTCGAACGTCGCCATTTTCGACTTGTCGAAAAGCACCGAGTCACGCCCACACCACAGATACAGGAAATAATCTATGGCGAAAGCCTTGTCCTGCGGTTCTGTGTCTGGCTGGAAGGCACTGCGCACTACGCGGTCGACACGGTTCATAAGCTCGCGCCCGCTGAACTTCATCCCTCCATAGAGTTCAACCTCCTTCAAAGTGCCGTCAGCATTAAGAGGCACTGACGCATGGAACAACAGATTGTCATTAACGACCGTATAGAGCGAGCCGTGGCTCAACATCACGCGAATATGCTTGTGCAGTTTCTCGTTGACGGTGAATGAGTGGCGCAGGCGTGTCATGAGATTTTCCTCCTCGGGTGTAAGCCGGTATGGGTCGTCTGGTGACACAGTGGGAAAACGGCAGCTCTTCATCTCGTACTCGCGGCCGTCAATGTTGCATACGCCACGGGCATAATCAATATTGCCAAGCAACAAGCGTCCGTCCATGTTCCACTCTGGATGGCGACGGATAACAGCGCCCTCAACCTTAAACTGCAATACAGTTATTGCCTTATGCATCTGAGCGGTAAGCAAGCGGGTCTTACCATCCATGCCACTACCGTCACCGGTCTTGGGGATGAACTCCTCGCACGGGTCGTCGCCATAATGCTCTACCGCAAACGTAGCAAGCGGCACGAGATTTATACCGTAACCCTCCTCAAGCGTTGTCAGGTTGGCATAACGCAACGACAGACGCACAACATTACATATGCAGGCATCATTACCAGCGCAGGCTCCCATCCACAGAATGTCATGGTTCCCCCATTGGAGATCCCAGTTATGATATGTGGCAAGGAGGTCCATTATGAGATGAGCCCCGGGACCGCGGTCGTACACATCGCCCAACACGTGCAGGCGGTCAATCGCCAGGCGCTGTATCACGTGGGCTATGGCTATAATGAAATCGTCGGCACGCCCTGTCGAGATTATCGTGCTGATTATCACTTTTACATAGGCGGCCTTGTCCACGTCGTCCGTCCGTTCGTGGAGCAGTTCCTCGATTATGTACGAAAAGTCCTCGGGCAACGACTTGCGGACTTTTGAACGGGTGTATTTGCTGGATACATCACGGCAAACCCTTACAAGCTGGTGAATAGTGATGTGGTACCAGTCGGGCAACTCCGGCTCGGAAGCTTTCACCAGCTCGAGTTTCTCTTCCGGATAATAAATAAGCGTGCACAACTCTTTTTTCTCAGACTCGCGCAGTTCATTGCCGAATATCTCGTTCACTTTCCTCTTGATGTTACCCGAGGCGTTCTTTAGAACATGACGGAACGAGTTGTACTCGCCATGCAAGTCCGCGAGAAAGTGCTCAGTACCCTTAGGCAGGTTAAGTATTGCCTGCAAGTTTATGATTTCGGTGCTGGCGTCAGCAATGGTCGGAAACGACTGTGACAGAAGCTGTAAGTATCTCATGTCGTTTTCCGTCTCCTGAAAATCCGTTTTCATTGTATTCCTGATTTAAAAAGTTTATTTCTTAATGTGTCGGTTCCGCGATCGTCAAGCGGCTGGGTGAACATGAACCCCTCTGTCAGTCCGTAATGCTCCTCCATTACCCTCATGAGGCGCGCGGATTGTTTCAACAGCCCTAAAGAGCTAATTACCGCCTCAACACGGCACTCATCATAATCCGTAAAGCGAAGCACGCGATACAGTTGCACGAAATCTGCCCTGCGCACACATGAATGCTTGACCTTGATAATAGTCTCAACCACAGTGCTGCAAACCTCGAGCTCAACATCCTTTACCGAATCATCTGAACGTAACCTGCGCATGGCACGTGCATTCCTTATGATATTGTCATTGACGATATTCCTGTCACATTGCCCAAACCGTTCCAATGTTGTCACGCCTGTTTCCAAACCTTCCGGAACGTTCAACCGTAGTATTCTTGTCCCTGCCATGAGGTAGTCTATCACCCCCTCGTCAAAGGAATGCAGGAATATACGGCGCCATGATTCCGTACCAAACGAACGTATAACTGGCAATTTCTCATCCGCGACCTTCACATCGGCCCGGCCTTCTGATGCTCCTAACGTAATAAGCACGTCTTCAGCATAACGCTCGTCGTCGTTCATACGGGGGAACGGCAATGTATCGGCCATCTTACGATACAACGCAATCATGGAGTCGAGCATACCGGATGCACTCGTACCGCCTGTGATATTGAATGCGTCAATCTCCACCACTTTTTCTTCAAACGGGCCCGTACCCTTATGCCAGAACGACCGTCCCATAACGCGCAGAGCATCATACTCCTGACAGCAAACTGCGTGCAAAGCCATAGCGTACGATAACACGGCTCTACCCCAATATCCGACAGAGACCGGCCATCCCGACAACATACGGCACGAAGCATGCCACGGTGCAAGGCGGCGATCAAGCGAAACCAGTACAGGTATACCCATATCCCGACAAGCGCATGAAAGACGATAGGCAGAAATACCACCGCATGCATGTATATGGACAATGTCCGGCCCTAACTTATGCAATAGTTTCGTCCAGCCCTTACGCCTCATACAGGCAATCCTTAAAGCCGGCAATGTTACAATACGGATACCATCCAAACGAACTCCGCCTGCATCCGGTGTCAACGCCGTAACCTCCATCCTCTCCGACATTAGACAGAGCAAGTCGAGCTTATAGCCGAGGAATGCTGAAGCAGCCACGGCCTTCATGCTGGGGATGTAATGCAGGACTCTCATACCGGTTCAGGATTTATGTTCTACAACTTATGATTTATGGCTTATAAACTCATATTTATCCGACATTCTGTAAGCCACGGCATATTTCAGTCCATGCCATACCAAACGAAGTTCGAAGGGCACAACTTTAAACCATGGCACAGCCAGTCCGAAAGCGTCCATCGCCCGTCTGGCAAAAAGCGTTCTTACTATCAGTGGTACGAACAGCGCAATGGCCGAGAACAGCAATATTAACCAATTATGGAACAATATTGAGTACCCCAATGCACACAGTGCCGCTACAAAGCATGCATGCAACGACAACATGTCGGAATTAAACAATGCGCGATGGCGCACACTTCGCTCCAAGTGCCGTCGCGTCTCGAAATAGAAAACATTACGATCATGCCACCCCTTGGCCGTAGGTGTCTCCTCGACAATGAACGCTTCAGGTTCGAGGCAAA
Source organism: Marseilla massiliensis (assembly GCF_016899855.1). GTDB lineage: Bacteria > Bacteroidota > Bacteroidia > Bacteroidales > Bacteroidaceae > Prevotella. The sequence goes on along the minus strand of NZ_JACJJG010000092.1, from coordinate 4,817 downwards.
CGGCTATATTGCCGGTCGAAGCGTATTTGTTGACGAGAAAATCATACTCGCCACGAAGATACTTAAGATTACCTTGAAAACCGTTGCCAGCCATAAACATCGACTTACGGAACATCAGGTTACACCCTGCCATACCATATCCCATGCCCGACTGTGCCTCACGAATCAACAGGTATTCACGATGGAAACGCGAAAACATCTTAAACTGGCCTGTACCCTCTGCATAGTTGCCGTAGCCATACACCATGTCCACGCCCCTATGACGGCAAGACGACATGTTTCCTATCCACTTGTCGGTGACAGGACGGCATGCCGCATCCGTCAACAATACCCATTCATGCTTAGCGGCCTTCACTCCTAGTGTCACAGCAAGTTTCCGGCGACTCATGTAACGAGATGACTTTGGAACATAAGTAGCGTAAAAATTAGGTACTTTGCTGTATGACTCGATAACCCCTGCCGTATCGTCGCCGTCACTCGCAACAACAACGATAACCTCAAAACCTCCCGGATAGTCCTGGCTAAGGAACAAAGGCAGGTTTGCCTTCAATGCGCCGTCATTATTATCTGCAATAATGACTACGGACACAGGCTTGCCGTTTTCAGCATCATCATGGATCTCGCATGAAGAGACTTTCTTGCGAAAAAGGTCCAACACAACAGACAAAAGCGTCAATACAAGCAAAACGCCACATATAGTTATCGTCAAACCGTCAAAAATCATACATGCCTCTCTCTCCCTGTAAAAACCTGTTCCGTCAATGCATATCCTCAGTTATATACCCCTTCGGCAATGGACGGCAATTATACTGTGACGCCATGATCTCACCATAAGCGCCCGCAGAACGGATGGCAACCAAATCACCGCGATGGCATTCATTCAGGTCTATAGCCTTTGCAAAAACATCACTTGATTCACATATCGGACCAACAACGTCATACGTTTGCATTGGAGCCTCGCTCGATATATTCTCTATTTTGTGGTAGGCTTGATACAGGGCAGGACGTATCAAATCCGTCATTCCCGCATCAAGTATAGCAAACTGTTTTGCCGTACCTTGCTTGACATAAAGAACTCTCGAAATAAGCGAACCACATTGTCCGACAACCGAACGTCCGAGTTCAAAATGCAACATCTGTCCCTTACGCAACTTCAAATGACGCGCATACGTAGCAAAATACGACTTAAAGTCTGGTACTGAAACCTTGTTCGGATGGGTGTAATCAATCCCCAAACCTCCACCGACATTGATGTTGTCGACCGTTACGTGATGAGCTTCAAGCTGCTTCTGCAAATCATTAATACGATTGCATAAAGCCACAAAATCGCCCATATCAAGTATTTGAGAGCCAATATGGAAGTGCAAGCCTACGAACTTTACATTCTTCATATCCTCAGCCTGTCCGATTATATCCTCCATATCTTCCATGGCTATTCCAAACTTGTTTTCGGCAAGCCCCGTCGTTATGTTGGCATGTGTGTGTGCCCCGACATTGGGATTTATACGGAATGCCACCCTTGCCACCTTACCTTTCGCTGCGGCAATCTCATTAATGACAGCCAACTCCGGGACACTCTCTACATTGAAGCAGAAAATATCCTTATCAATGGCAAGGTTTATTTCTTTATCACTCTTGCCGACACCGGCGAAAACAATCTTGCTGGAAGAAAAACCAGCATTAATAGCAGCTTGAATTTCTCCTCCGCTTACACAGTCTGCCCCCAACCCTGCCTGACATATGACATTCAATATCTTCGGATTGGCGTTTGCCTTGACCGCATAATGCACGCAGAAACCTTCATACTTGCCGGCCTCAGTGTTGATTGTGCGCAATGTCTCACGCAACAAATCCGTATCATAATAATAAAATGGAGTATCCGTCTCGTTGAATTTATCCAAGGGGAAAACGCCTTTCATCCTATATTTTTCTTTTATCGTTGAACAAAGTATCACTCAAGCTCTGCAAAGCACGCTTCTTGTCTGACTCACGGACAAGGAATGAAATGTTGTAATTACTGCCGCCGTATGATATCATACGAACCGGGATATCCTTCATGGCATCCGTAGCCAATGTCTCGAAGCCTACATTACTCCAATCCAAATCACCGACAACACAAATTATACACATGTCACGGTCAACCGTGACGGTTCCGTACTTTTTCAGCTCAGCCACAATATCATTAAGATGTGAATCGTTATCAATGCTCATGGATACACCGACCTCGCTCGTGGCAATCATGTCAATAGGAGTCTGATAACTCTCGAAGATCTCAAAAACCTTGCGCAGGAAACCAGTAGCTAATAGCATGCGGCTACTTTTTATCTTAATGGCCGTGATATTGTCCTTTGCCGCAACAGCCTTAATCTTACCTGCTATAATCTCATTGTTGATAATCGTTCCGGGAGCCGTAGGATCCATCGTATTTAACAACCTGACCGGAATTCCTGCAAATTTCGCAGGCTGAACACAAGTAGGATGAAGTATTTTCGCCCCGAAATAAGCCAACTCAGCAGCTTCTTCGAAATGTAGCTGACGTACGGCGTCAGTCTTGTCAACCACACGAGGATCATTATTATGCATTCCGTCTATATCCGTCCATATCTGGATTTCATCTGCATTGATTGCCGCCCCTACGAGAGAAGCAGTATAGTCACTGCCACCACGCTGGAGATTGTCTATCTCACCATAAGCGTTACGGCAGATAAAGCCTTGAGTGATATATACCTGGTAGCCTGCATTCTGCTCAAGCAGCTTGGTAAGCTTATCCTTGATATATACGGAGTCGGGCTCAGCGTTCTTGTCTGTACGCATATAGTCGAGAGCTGATAACAGCGTGGCATTTATTCCACACTCCTTAAGATAATTCGTAACCATATTCGTACTCATTATCTCACCTTGAGCAACTATGCTCTTCTCCTCGAAACTCGTAAAAAGATCTTTGGTGAACGAACGAAGATAATCGAACTCACCACGCAAGAATTTGCGTGTTTCATCTCTCCATTCATCAGTGGAATACAATTCTTCCACATGAGCCATATATTTTTTCTCGAGGCGGTTTATTACGTCATTAGCGCCCTCAGGATTTTTCTTATACAAATAATCCGATATCTCTATCAGTGAATTTGTTGTTCCGGACATTGCAGAGAGCACCACTAATACCTGCTCACCGCTTCTTGTTATCAACGATGCGACATCCTTCATACGCCCTGGTGAGCCTACGGATGTGCCTCCGAATTTCATTACTTTCATTTCTTCAGTATTTTGTTGTTTATATTCCTATTCCTCACTTACAAGACTAATCTTGTTATATTTTTCCGTTACGTCACTTATACCACCGTCCTTGCACTGATACACAATGCCTGGATACTTATCAAGCATTGGTATATTATGCGTAGACATCACGACAGCCGTGCCGGTCAAACTTATTTGTTTTAACAGGCTTACGATGTTATCCGCCGTCTCAGGATCGAGGTTCCCTGTCGGCTCATCAGCTATTATGATTTTAGGCTTGTTCAGTATCGCACGCGCAATGGCTATGCGCTGCTGCTCACCACCTGACAATTCGTACGGCATTTTCAGCTTCTTGTCTTGCATGCCTACGGCCTCTAACACCTCGTCTATACGTTCATTGACATCACTTTTTTTCTTCCATCCCGTCGCGCGTAATACGAATTGCAGATTCTTGTACACATTACGATCATGCAACAGCTGGAAATCCTGGAATATTATGCCAAGCTCCTTACGAAGAGCCGGCACCTCCTTACGCTTAATTTTCAACAAATTGCGTTCCAATACAATTGCCGTGTCACCCTCATGGACGTCAAGTTCACAATAAAATGTCTTTAACAAACTACTTTTACCAGACCCGACATGACCTATTATATATATAAACTCGCCTTCATCAACGTGAAAATCGACATTGCCCAAAACGCAAACATCGTCCTGATATATATTTACGCCTTTATATTCTATGAACATAATGCTTATTTAGTTTTATTGTTTAATGCTTATGCCAACCCGGCTCATGACGGGTGCGCAACTCCTCGGCCACGTCTTCTATACGTAATCCTTTCTCCGTCAACAGGACAATAAGATGATAGAATAAGTCTGAAGCCTCGTATATCAGGCGTTCATCTGTTCCGTTTACGGCCTCTATAACCGCCTCTAAAGCTTCCTCGCCCACCTTTTGTGCCATACGGTTTATGCCATCCTTGAACAGACTCGTCGTATACGATCCTTCCGGCATTTCCTCGTGGCGCTTTTCAATAAAATCCTGCAACGAGGAAAGGAACATTAACGGATTGGCGGTATTATCCTCACCCCAGCAAGTATCCGCACCAGTATGGCATACCGGGCCATCAGGATTTACCTTTATCAATAATGTATCATTGTCACAGTCATTCTTTATTTCGACAACATTTAGAAAATTTCCGGACGTTTCGCCTTTCGTCCACAAACACTTGCGGCTCCTGCTGTAGAACGTAACCTTACCCGTATCAACGGTTTTACGATAAGCCTCTTCGTTCATGAATCCAAGCATAAGAACCTTAAGAGTTCTTTTGTCCTGTATTATTGCCGGAACAAGACCGCTCATTTTTTCAAAATCTATATTCATTTCCAATATACGCTCTTTATATTTTTCAATTATAAAACATAGTTAAACTCATGAGAGTCTTATATTTACGCCTTCTTTATGAAGATATTGTTTAAGTTCATCAATTCTGATTTCACCGAAGTGGAATACACTTGCCGCTAACACCGCGTCGGCCTTTCCAACCGTGAATGCATCCCTGAAATGCTCACGTTTACCAGCA
>NZ_JACJJG010000091.1 GCF_016899855.1 Marseilla massiliensis | reverse complement strand
GACCGCCTGGATTTTGCGAGGATGTCATGTGGGTAATGGTATGCGACCGCCTGACTTGCAGGTTGTTGTCATGTTCCTGCCGTGCGGTTGTGTGGCGGCACTCTTTTAAGTAGCCGGTGTAATAATATTTTTGGATGATTGTCGTTAATACATTAATGAACGACAATGAAAAAGACGGCAACAGTTACGGCCATGTGCTGAAATATACCGGCATATTCGGCGGCGTGCAGGGCCTTAATATACTGATGGGCCTTGTGCGCAACAAGCTCGTTGCCGTTATCCTCGGCCCCGCCGGCATGGGTCTGGTGTCGCTGTTCAACACGGCGGCCAACTTCGTTTCACAGGCAACCAACCTCGGTCTGTCGTTCAGCGCGATACGTAATCTGTCAGAACTCTTCGACAGTGGCGACCAGGAGCGTATCGTCCGCTTCGTAAAGACCGTCAGGGCGTGGAGCCTCGTAGCCTCGCTGCTCGGCATATTGGTGTGTCTCGTGGCGTCGCCGCTGCTCAACCGCTATATGTTCGACGGCGAGAGCCATACTCTCGAGATAATGGCGCTCGCCCCGGTGGTGGCCATGACAACGTTCGCGGGTGGCGAGACGGCCATCCTCAAGGGCGCACGCCGACTGCGCGAGCTTGCCCGCATACAGGTGGTTATGGTCGCGGCGCTGCTCGTTATATCTGTGCCGCTGTATTATCTGTTCGGTGTCGGCGGAATAATACCCGTTCTTCTGCTCACCGCGTTGGCCAATCTCGTGTTCACGATGCGCTGCTCGTGCTGTCTGTATCCGTTGAGGCTGCGTGGCGCTTCTGGACTTTTGGGCGAGGGGATGGGCATGGTGCGTCTCGGCGTTGCTTTCGTAATGTCGGGCATTTTCGGCAGCGGAGCCGAGATGGTGGTGCGCTCTTTCCTCAACACGGCGGCCGACCTCGGCACCGTAGGACTGTATAACGCCGGCTACATGCTTACCGTCACTTACGCAGGCATGGTGTTCTCGGCTATGGAAACCGACTATTTTCCGCGCCTTGCGGCCGTCAACCATGATACGGCGGCCGTCAATCTGGCCGTCAACCGGCAGATAGAGGTGTCGCTGCTCATCATCGCCCCCATGCTCGCTTTCATGCTTCTGGCCCTGCCTGTGCTCATTCCGCTGCTCTTCAGCGGCAAGTTCGCCCCCGTGGTGGGCATGGCTCAGGTGGCCGTATTGGCCATGTACGCCCGCGCAATGATGTTGCCCGTGGCATACGTGACGCTCGCCAAGGGGCACTCGAGGGCATATCTGGTTATCGAGGGAGTGTCGGCCGTGGTACTTACGCTGCTTGTTATAACATGCTTTGACCGTTGGGGACTGTGGGGAACGGGACTTGCCGTGACCCTGTCAAACGTGGTCGACCTGCTCATCATCCTCGTCTACGCCCGTATGCGCTACCGTTACGTGCCGTCACGTCAGGTCGTTGCCGCGGCCTCCGTGCTGTTGCCGCTGGGGCTGCTGGCATATTTCTCGACATGTTGTGGGGCAGTGTGGCTGCGCGTTGGCGGCGGACTGCTGGCCGCTGCGGCCAGTCTTGTCGTGTCGCTGGCCGTGCTTTCGAGGAAAACCTCACTTAAACAGAAACTTAAAAACAGATTAAGGCGCAAATAACCGGACGCCTGACTGGCGGTAAAAAGGTGTTTACGGGGCATTGTTTAGCCGTTCCCGCTTTCACGTTGTGCCGTCATTTATTATCTTTGCACCATGTTGACAGAATTCCATCCGTTACATACCGACCTGCCAAGGCCGTGCAAGTTCACCAATCCTTTCCACTATGAGCCGCACCCTTTGTGCCTCTTGGCGGCGCAGGAGGTACAGGCTTATATCTCGGCTGACGATGGGTTGCGCGCCGATGCCGACCGAGGCAAGATGTTCGGGGTGCTCGTCGTTGAGGCGGACGGCGGCCAGTTGGGTTACCTTGCGGCATATTCGGGACTGCTTTGCGGCACTAACGACCATCCGTTTTTTGTCCCGCCGGTGTTTGATGCGACACAACCCGACGGCTATTTCAAGACCCATGAGGCCGATATAACGGCTATTAACAGGCGCATTGACGGCATTCTGCATTCCGACGGGTACGTTGCAGCTACGCATGAGTTGGCTAAGATGAAGGAAGAACACATGGAAATGCTGAACGACTACAGGCGGCAGATGAGCCAGGCGAAGCTCAAGCGTGAGGCGAAACGGCGCGTAGCTGAACATATTACGCCTGAAGATGAGGCGGCGATGATACGTGAGAGCCAGTTCATGAAGGCCGAATACAAGCGCCTGAAACGGCGATGCGCCGACGAGGCGGCACCCGTTGAGGCCAAGGTAAATGGCTATGAAGACGAAATATCGGCGCTAAAGTCAGGGCGCAGGCAGATGTCCGACGCCCTGCAACGATGGCTTTTCTCGCAATACTCCATGCTCAATGCCCTCGGAGAGCGCAAAGACCTATGCGCCATCTTTGTCGAAACGCCGCAGCGTGTGCCGCCGTCGGGAGCGGGAGACTGCTGCGCTCCAAAGCTGCTTCAGTACGCTTACCTCAACCGTATGCGCCCCGTGTGCATGGCGGAGTTCTGGTGGGGCGCGTCGCCGGCGGGCGAAGTGCGCCATCACTTGCGGTATTATCCGGCGTGCCGGGGCAAGTGTCTGCCGATACTCGGCCACATGTTGCAAGGCCTGGAAGTTGAAAATGACGGCCTGGAGCCTGCTGTTACGCCGCTGCTTGAGATTGTCTATGAGGACGAATGGATTGCGGTGGTCAACAAACCGTCGGGAATGATGACCGTGCCGGGGCTTACCAAGGGCACGTCGGTGCTCGAAGAGATGCGCCAGAGGTTCCCCGACAAGCCCGGGGCAACGCCCGTCCACCGTCTCGACATGGACACGTCAGGGCTTATAATAGTAGCCCTTGACATGGAAACGTACAAGAAGCTCCAGGCGCAATTCGCCCAACGCGAGGTACGCAAGCGGTATATCGCCCTCTTGGACGGCGTGCCCGACTGCCCGGTACACGGCGAGATAAGCCTGCCTTTGCGTTCCGACCCGCTCGACCGACCGTATCAGAAGGTGGATTCCGCCAACGGCAAGGAGGCCGTAACCGAATACCGCGTTATCGAACGGGAAGGAGACGTCACGCGGATAGCCCTCTTTCCGCATACCGGACGCACCCACCAGCTGCGCGTTCACTGCGCCCACCATGACGGATTGGGTGTTCCCATCGTAGGCGACCGCCTCTACGGACACCCCGGCGGCCGTCTCTGCCTGCACGCCGAGGCCATAACGTTTACCCATCCCGTAACGGGCAGGACGATGAATTTTGAACGGAAAGCGGAGTTTTAGTAGACGAGTAGATTTGTTCAGTAGACGAGTAGACAAGAGACGAGCAGACAAGGAGATTTGTCTTGACGGCAAGGCATTTGGCTATAACTTCTTTAACTTCTCTAAATTCTCTAACTTCTTTCATCCAATAACTTCTTTAACTTCTCTAAATTCTCTAACTTCTAAATGAAAAGACATATGGAACGAGACATGAAATGGAAAACGCTCAAGAGCGAATACATAATCCGCCGGCCGTGGCTTACGGCCCGCCGCGACACTGTTCAGTTGCCCTCGGGCGTGGTGAACGACGAGTACTACGTGCTGGAATACCCTACTTGGGTAAACGTAATAGCCGTAACGACAGGCGGCGACATGGTGTTCATACGCCAATACCGCCACGGACTGGGCCAGACGGACATGGAGATTGTGGCCGGAGTGTGCGAGGAGGGCGAGCAGCCCGAGGCCGCCGCACGCCGCGAATTGCTCGAAGAGACCGGCTACGGTAACGGTTCGTGGAGCGAGATAATGACGGTGTCGGCCAACACGAGTACGATGAATAACGTTTGCCACTGCTTTCTCGCCGTTGACGTGGAGAAAATCGGCAACCAGCATCTCGACCGGACGGAGGACATCGAGGTGCACGTCATAAGCCGTTCGGAGGCGTTCATATTGTTGAGCCGTGACATGATACGCCAGAGCCTGATGGCCGCACCGCTGTGGAAATACTTTTACGAGCTGCGCCTCGGCCTGCGCTGAGCGCTCGATAATACATCCCCTGTTCATCGGTAGATTATCCCTCGTTTTCCAATAGACGGCCTTTTGCCTTCCGAAAGGCCGTCAACGAGGCGCTGAAATGCCGCCTTTTGCAAGCCAAAAGGCGGCATTTCGCGAACACGCTGATTATCAATGATATACGCAACAGCTACGTGCGGCCTTAAAAACGGCCCTTGAAATACCGTGAAATTGTAATATTTAAGTAACCAATAAGACTCATGTTTACGTAAAATGTTGTACCTTTGCAAAACGGATTATTTGTTCGTTGGATGTATTTGTTTATTCTTTATTATAGTGTAAGCGTGTTGATTTTTCGTTCATGTCGTATAGTTCCACATAGTTTAAAATATTTTTATGAAGACTAATATTTGCATATTAGGTGATTGCGTAAAGGAGATGGCGTCACTGCCTGACGGTAGTGTCGATCTAATCGTTGCTGACCCGCCTTATTGGAAGGTGGTAAGTCAGAAGTGGGACTATATGTGGAAGACGGAGAGAGACTACGTTGAATGGTCATTGTCATGGATTAAGGAGGCAGCAAGGGTGCTTCGTGTTGGTGGCACTTTCTATTGTTTTGGGTATTTCAGGACGTTGGCCTTACTTGTTCCTTATCTTGACGACTTTGGGCTTGAGTTGCGCCAACAGATAATAATAGACAAGGGCATGAGATCGGTAAGCGGTCGGGCTACGAAGAAATATAAGATTTTTCCAAATACGACAGAGAGTATTTTGTTTATGATAAAGGACAATAAGAGGTTTGTTAAGGACTTTTTAAAGTCACGACAGAAAGTTCTTGGTCTTACGGCAAAGCAAATTAACGATTACCTTGGTGTCAAGTCAAACGGCGGAGGTATGTGGAGCATTTATACTGGCAATAATATTTGCGAGCAGTTTCCCACTGAGGAATTGTGGAACAAGCTGTCGGAACTTTTGCATTTTAATTGTTCTTACACAAAGGTCGCTCAAACATTCCATCCACAGATGGGTGTTACCGATGTGTGGCGTGACATTGATTTTTACAAAGAAAAGCGATATCATCCAACCCAAAAGCCACAAAAGTTAATAACGCGCTTAATCCTTGCAAGCAGTAATGAGGGTGATGTAGTGTTAGATCCCTTTGCTGGTTGCGGCACGACTCAGCTTTCCTGCATCCAGACCGGCAGGAAATATATAGCCATTGAGATAAATGATGAGTATCATTGCATGGCCATTTCAAGGATAGAAGAGCTCGTGTCGTACTTTGACAAGAAGCTGGTACTTTAGTTTTATGTGGCCTTATCTGCGGTAATGGTTCTTTTGTCTGATTGATACAATCTTCCTTAGTGGAATTATTCCGCGCAGTTTTTCGTCAAGAAAAGGTAGTATAGACTTTTTTCCTGCAAAGTTCATCTGTAGAAATTCGTGTTCGGTTACATTCTGTGAGAGTAGCGGCCTGATATCATTTTGAAAGTCGGCAGTAGACAATAGAATCTCCCATTCATTTTTCTTAAGTAAGGAGGTAGGCATGGGTAGTGTTTTTATATTGTTTCCTCGCTCACAATCAGGTTTTACATACTGGTTTATCTGGATATGAGGATCGGTGTCAATGTTTTTTATTAAACATTGGAATACGAGTAAGGGATTGCATTTATAGAACTGGAACGACCATGGATGAAGGTTCATCGGGTTGGTTTTTCCTCCTTCGTTAGCTTTCGGACGATATATATTCCAATAATGGTTATCAAGCAGTTCGTTGAAAACTCTCATCCGTTCTTCTTTCGGATATATTTCGAAAGCCGAGATGCGTATATCTGAAAAGTCGTTGTTGTCGAATCCTGGATAATCCATTAGCAACAGCAGAATTCTGTCAAGATTATGGTATTGGTTTAGTTCGTATTCGTCTCTGACAGAAAACAGCCATTTGCTATCGTCCTTCCTGTCGATATTATTGCTGCCGCAATTAGGACATGTAGAATCATGTCGCATTACTCTAATTCCGCAATTATTGCATTTGTCTGCTTGATCAATCTTGTTACAGGATTTTACTTCGGTGCCGTCTGCAAGGTCATCACCACGTGCGCCGCTCCTTGTTCCGGATACACCAGTTATAAGCGAAGCCATGTGCTGTCCTATGTAGCCTATCTTTGCGGCTGGTGTCTGGTTTGTTATTCCTGCCCAATATAGCAGTGCCTGTCTTGGGGTTATTATTATGTCATTGATGAATTTGACAATCTTATTGATGTTGTCATCAATAGTTATCATATTTCTTGCTGGTATCATATGTGTTGAAAGTCAAAAAGTTCTTTTATTTCTATGTTCAGTCCATTTGCTATTTTAACAACAGTGTCTAATGTCACGCTTTTTTCTCCACGTTCTATTGTTCCCATGTATGCACGGTGTATTCCACAGCGGAAAGACAGTTCTTCTTGTGTTATGCCCGCTTTCTTTCTCAATGCAACAATTCGTGCACCGAACATTTTATTGATATTATCATTCATTATTTTGCAAAAATATGAAATAAAGATAACCCTTGTAACTATCTTTAGATAGTATTAGTGTCTTTAATTTAAAAAGATTATTAAATTTGTTGTGTATTTTTAAGGTTTGCTTTCTTTGTGCTTGTTTGTGGAAAGATTATCAGGAGTATTTAATTTTATTATATCTCTGATATGGTATTTTGTAATCTCGTTTTCCAATAGACGGCCTTTTGCCTTCCGAAAGGCCGTCAACGAGGCGCTGAAATGCCGCCTTTTGCAAGCCAAAAGGCGGCATTTCGCGAACACGCTGGTTATCAATGACATACGCAACAGCTACGTGCGGCCTTAAAAACGGCCGTGCGGGGCGGTAGAAATGGCTGTCACGCGCTGTGGTAATGGCAGTATGCCTGCTGTTGATATGCCTGAAAATGTAATAAAGGTTGCAAAATCCGTAATTCATGTACGGCGGTTGACGGATATAAATCGTATCTTTGCACCGGAATAGACAATGGGGTTTATTCATGCGAACAAAAACGTGACGACTATGGAAGAGATATTCAGAGTTGACTCTATCGACGACTACAACAGGGCCATGGGGCTCGAGACGCGGCACCCGTTGGTGACGGTTGTCGACGAGAACGACGTAAAGCAATTCCCGTTCAAAGGCGAAGTGACTTACCAGTACGGTGTCTACGCCCTGTTCCTGAAACAGACTTACTGCGGCGACATAACCTACGGGCGCATGCCTTACGACTACCAGGAGGGTACGGTGACGAGTTTCGCTCCGGGACAGGTGGTGAAGGTGAATTTCAGGCCTGGCTTCACGCCGAAATCGCAGGGCCTGCTGTTCCATCCCGACCTTATCCGCGGCACGTCGTTGGGGCAGGAGATGCGCCATTATTCGTTCTTCGCCTATTCGGCGCGCGAGGCCCTTCATCTGTCGGAACAGGAGAAGGCGATATACAAGGACTGCCTCGACAAGATAAGGATAGAGCTTGAACGCCCGATAGACGGCCACAGCAAGAAGCTGATTTGCCGTAACATCGAGCTGCTGCTGGATTATTGCATGAGGTTCTACGAGCGCCAGTTCATCACCCGCAAGACCGTCAACAAGGACATTCTGACCAAGTTCGAGGAGGAGCTCGACGGGTATTTCGAGGGCAACACGGCCGCCGTCAACGGGCTGCCTACGGTGAAGTATTTTGCCGAGAAATGCTTTCTGTCGCCCAACTACTTCGGCGACCTTATCAAGAAGGAGACCGGCCGGACGCCCCAGGAGTACATCCAGGGCAAGATAATCGACATTGCCAAGGAGCAGTTGCTCGGCACGGCCAAGACCATCAACGAGATAAGCTATGCCCTCGGCTTCCAGTACTCGCAGCACTTCAACCGCTACTTTAAGCGCAACACGGGCATGACGCCTAGCGAATACCGCAAGGAGGAAAGCAGGTAGACGTGTTACGAGCAGGCCAGGGACATGCTGACGGTGGCGGAACTCGGCCTGGCAGCCACGGATTACGTCCGTAATGTTGGTTCCGTTACACTGCGTTTGTCAAATCACTCCTATTAAATCACTTGTAAAAATGCACAATATTGCCGACCCGACAAATTTCGTCTGCGAATGCAACCGCGCTTTCCATAAGGAGACATTGCACCCGCTTGTCAGCCTCATAGACATGTTGGCCCCGTGCGTCGGCAGCCAGGTCAAGACCGACTGCTACGCCGTTGTGTTCAAGCATCGCGCCGCCGACAGCGAGAAGTACGGGCGCAGGTATTACGACTATTCTGACGGGACATTGCTGTTTGTAACCCCGTCGAAGAAAGTCGACCTCGCCACGGCCGACGGCAAAATGCTGATATTCCATCCTACGCTCATCATGTACACCCCGTTGGGAGCCCGCCTGAAGGAGTTTTCGTTCTTCAAGTACCGCCCGGAGGAGTCGCTCCACATATCGTGTTGCGAGGAGAAGGTCATCAACCGCTGCCTGGGCTGCATCAGCGACGAGCTGTGCTGGGGCATAGATGAATACAGCAAGACCATCATCTGCAACAGTATCGAGCTGTTGCTCAACTACTGCCGCCGTTTCTACACGCGCCAGTTCATCACCCGCCACAATGTCAACGTCGAGGCGATAGACGAGCTTGACAGGCTCATCGACAATTACTTCACCTCCGGACAGGCCGCGGCCCATGGGATGCCCACGGCGGGCCGCTTCGCGCCGCGCCTCGGAATGTCTGCCGAATACGTTAACGACATGCTCAAGAACGAGACCGGCAAGACCGTGTGCGAGTACGTGCAGCTGCGCCGCATACAGCTTGCAAAGGAATTCCTGATGGCTTCCGACAGGTCGGTAGGCGACATATCTGCCCTGCTCGGATTCTCTACGGCAGGCTGCTTCGCCACCGTATTCAAGAAAATCACGGGCTGTACGCCTGAGGAATACAGGAGAAATTAAGAGTTAAGAATTAAGAGTTAATAGTTGGGAGGCAGGAAATTTAAGAGTTAAGAGCCGGAAAAATTAAGAATTAAGAGTTAAGGATTAAGAAAATATGCATTGCCGTTTTATTCGGCATATCGGGCTAATTACTTCCATTCTGCTTATTGCCCATTACCCCAACGATGCACATTTTCTTAATCCTTAACTCTTAATTCTTAATTATTTCACTATCTTTGTACCTCGAAAAACAAATCATTTAATCATGAAACGACTGTTATCATTACTGCTTATGGTCGTTGCCGTAAGCATGGCCGGCCTTGCCGAGAACTATCCTTACCGTTCAGACTATCTGTGGGTTACCGTGCCCGACCATGACGACTGGCTCTACCGCGCAGGCGAGAAAGCGCGTGTAGAGGTGCAACTGTACAAGTACGGCATACCTCAGGACGCCACGGTAAACTATGAAATTGCCGACGATATGCTCGCCGCAGACCGTAAGGGCGAGGTCGTTATGAAGCATGGCAGGGCGGTGATAGACATGGGCACGAGGAATACTCCCGGCTTTCGTGACCTCCGTCTGTCGGCCGTTGTCGACGGAAAGAAGTACGTTCATCATGTAAAGGTAGGCTTCTCGGTGGACGAAATACGTCCTTTCACCCGTGAACCGGCCGACTTTATTGACTTCTGGAACAGGAACATAGAGGATATGCGGGCCGTTCCGTTGAGCTATACGAAGGAAAAGGCCGAAGAGTATTGTACCGACAAGATAGACTGTTACCTGCTGAAAATACGGTTGAACAAGCAGAACCAGAGCGTCTACGCCTACCTTTTCTATCCAAAGAACGCGCAGAAAGGCTCATGTCCGGTGGTGCTTTGTCCGCCGGGAGCCGGCATAAAGACCATCAAGGAGCCGTTGCGCCACAAGTATTATGCCGAGAACGGTTTTATAAGAATGGAGATGGAGATACACGGTTTGGACCCGAGATTGCCCAAAGAGACGTTCGACGACATAACAAAAGCGTTTAACGGGCGTGAGAACGGATATCTGTATAACGGGCTGCAAGACCCCGACCGATATTACATGAAGCGCGTTTATCTCTCCCTTATACGCTGTCTTGACCTGCTGACGGCACTTCCCGAGTGGGACGGACGCAACCTGATAGTACAGGGCGGGAGCCAAGGCGGCGCGCTGGCAATCGTCGCCGCGGGGCTTGACCGTCGCGTAACGCAGTGCATAGTCAATCATCCCGCGCTGTCGGACATGGCCGCATACAGCGCCGGACGTACCGGAGGATACCCTCATTTCAATAAAGTTGATGGTATGTTCACCGACCGGAACATGCGCACTATGGCGTATTACGACGTGGTGAACTTCGCCCGCCACGTCACCGCCGACGTCTACATGACGTGGGGTTACAATGATAATACATGCCCGCCGACCACTTCATACGCCGTGTGGAATACCTTTACGTGCCCTAAAGAGGCATTAATCACGCCGATAAACGAGCATTGGACGTCTGACGATACGGAGTACCGGCAGATGGAGTGGGTGTTGAAAAAGCTCCGGTAAGAGCTTTTTCTTAAGAAGTTAGAGAAGTTAAAGGAGTTAACGCTCACTGCGTTCGCTAAGTAGTTAAAGCCATTACC
>NZ_JACJJG010000090.1 GCF_016899855.1 Marseilla massiliensis | reverse complement strand
TCATTCGGACGAGGAGAGTATAATGGTTGGCTCAGGCTACTCAAAGAACAACATCAACGCAAAGCTGAATGCGAAGCTTAACAAATGGATGACAATTGACTTCACTGGACGACTTGCATATACCAAGCTTGACGGTCTTAGTGGCGGTGCTGATACTAACGAAAGTAACGCAGCTAACTCTTTGGTAGCCAATAGCGTAAGGTACAGGCCCGTGGAGCCGCTGGCAAACTCTGACGACGACTCGGAGAATAACTCGTCAACGCAACGTACGCCGATGGAGCGTATTAATGGTACATACAAGTACCAGGAGCGTTTTCAGCAAAACTACAACATCGGCTTAAACTGGAAACCGTTTGAGGGATGGACATTCCGTACGGAATTCGGGTATACCTGGAGATACTATAACACCGACCAGGCATGGAACGGTGACGCTACACAGAACTCAAAATACGGCGGAAACGGTATGCCGCAGGCTGTCCTGACAAAGGAGACGCGCAAGCAGTGGCGTAACGCTAATACCGTAACATACGACAACGACAAGCTTTTTGGCGGACGAGACCATCTCAATGTGCTTATCGGACATGAGTGGAGCAGCACGAAGGAGACGTCAAACGAACAGACATCAATCAGTTTTCCCGAGACCATGACACCGGAGGAAGTGCTCGCAAACATGGGTGCGGGTACGGCTATGGCCAATATTTCGGATATTGGTGAGGAAGATAACCTTCTTTCTTTCTTCGGACGTATCAATTATACGTTAGCCGACAAGTATCTTGCGACGTTTACGCTCCGTGCCGACGGTTCGTCAAAGTTTGCTGCCGGCAACCGTTGGGGTTTCTTCCCCTCGGGTGCATTGGCTTGGCGTATCTCTGAGGAGAACTTCATGAAGAAGGCCCAGGATTGGCTTTCCAATCTTAAATTGCGCCTAAGTTTCGGTATGGCAGGTAACAACCGTATACCGGCAGGTTCTGTAAGATCTGTCTATACATTGTCGGAGAACACTGACCACGGGCCATTCTTCAACGAGAGCCGTGTGCCTATGTTGCGCCATGGTAACACTATGTACAATCCCGACCTAAAATGGGAGACGACCATAACGAGAAACATTGGTATCGACTACGGCTTCTGGAATAACCGTATCAGCGGTACGTTGGACTTTTATTGGAATACCACGAAAGACCTGCTCATGCGAAGTCTCATACCGAGTACCACTGGTTACGACTATCAGTATCAAAACTTCGGTAAGACATCGAACAAAGGTGTCGAGTTTGCCCTCAACGCAGTCCTTGTTGACAAGAAGAACTTCGGCCTGAACTTCAATTTCAACATTGCTTATAACCGCAATAAAATCGAGGAAGTGCTGATGGATAATCCTTGGCAGGTCAACAGCTTTGCCGGCAGCACATTCGCTAACTACGAGACTTTCCGTATAGAGGAAGACGGTCGAGTAGGCGAAATCTGGGGATACAAGGCTAACGGATTCTTCACAGTTTACGACCCTGCCACTGGCGAAGGCGACCTTGTTCTCAACGGAACAACTTGGGAACTCGCTCCGGGACACGCCCCTGACAATAGCGCTTCTTTGACAGGAGGAAACCTTTATCCGGGCGGAAAGAAATATGTTGTTGACGAGAACGGTGACCCTATCAAGTCGCGCCTCGGCAATACGATTCCTTCTACAACCGGCGGTTTCGGCTTCGACGGACGTGTTGGCAATTTCGATTTCAACATTTTCTTCAATTATTCTCTTGGCAACAAGATTGTCAACGGTACGAAAATTGCAAACTCGTTCTTCACTGGTTCAAACAGGAATTACAACTTGATAGCTGACTTTAACGTTAACAACCGTTATACATGGATTGACCCTGAGACAGGTCTGAACCTTGGGCGCCCGTCAACATCAACGGTTGCCGCATACGGTGGGGCCGAAGCCGTTATGGCACGTTTGAACGAAATCAATGCAGGAGCGAACATTTACAATCCTGCAGC
Source organism: Marseilla massiliensis (assembly GCF_016899855.1). Classification (GTDB taxonomy): domain Bacteria; phylum Bacteroidota; class Bacteroidia; order Bacteroidales; family Bacteroidaceae; genus Prevotella. Next base: position 8,672 of record NZ_JACJJG010000090.1, on the reverse strand, counting down.
AGTAACGCAAATGTATTTCAGTGACGATGCAATCGAGGATGCAAGTTTCCTGCGTCTCCAGAATATCACCATAGGTTATACTTTGCCGAAGAAATGGGTTAAGACCGTCTGGCTTGAGAATGTACGCATATACTTCACGGGCTACAACCTGTTCTGCATCACCGGATATGACGGCTACGACCCAGAAGTGGATACAAGCAGCAAGAATAACCCGATGACGCCTGGTGTTGACTATGCTGCATATCCTAAGGCACGTACATTCGTGGGAGGTATTAACATCACATTCTAATAAATTTAAGGTCATGAGGTTATCTGGTTATGAGGTATAAGACAGCAAAATGAATGTCATAAATATACTATAAAAACCGAAAATCGAAAACCATAAAACATAAAATAAAATGAAAAAGATATTTTCAATAATCGTACTTTCCGCCGGTATTGTCGGGTTTACATCCTGTTCGGACTTCCTTGACCAGACGTCACCGTCTGAGCAGACGACCGAGACTATATGGGGTTCGGAGTTCTTTACTAAGGCACGTGTTGACCAGCTTTACGGAGGAATGATTAACGGCGACCGAACATACGATCAGGACATCCCTATAAAGTGGGGAACGAACACCGACGTTGAACTTGTAGACGGTCTTGGTGCTAATGCAACAAACTCAACACACTATCGTGGCGTGGGTAACTACAGTGCTTCCCCGGCTTTCACTAACTTTGCGAATTCATGGGATGACATGTACGCCATCATCGAGGATGCAAATATTAATATCGAAGGTATACGTGGCAGTTCGATGTACAATAACGGGACAGATAATGAACGCACAATGGTGCAGCGTTACCTTGGTGAGTGTCTAACAATACGTGCCATGATATACTTTGACTTGTTGCGTTATTGGGGTGACATACCGTTGAAACTTGAATCGTCTAAATCAGACCTTAGCAACGCATACGTAGGTAAGACTGACCGTGACGTCATCATGGATACTCTCATGGTTGACCTTGAGGAGGCTATTGATTTGTTGCCATGGGCAGACGAAGTGTCGGGCTATACGACTGAACGCATTACTAAAGGATATGTCCACGGACTGCTTGCCCAGATGGCGATGACACGCGCAGGATGGGTTATCCGTGAACAAGCTAAAGAGGGATACGAAACGGCTTCAGACTATAGCGATCCGACATATCCGACACAGCGTCCGGGTGCTGCAACACGCAGGGCGTTGTATGAGAAGGCGCTGCAACATTGGACGGCAATCATAACTAACGGTACTCACCAGTTAAATCCGTCGTTCAAGAATGAATGGGAGTTGATAAACAAGCTAACGCTTGACCAGACTTACCGAGAGAACCTGTTTGAAATTCCGATGGGACTTGGCGATTCCGGCGAGCTTGGCTACACTGCAGGTGTACGTATGAATTTTGGTGACGTAAAAACTACTAATTGGGGATATGGTAACTCTTCCGGCAGCTTGAAGGTTACGTCTGAGCTGTTTTATTCATACGACCCTAACGATACACGCCGTGACATAACCTGTTCATATATCGACATCAGACCTAACAGCTCACAGGTAGGCGTGGAGACAATGCTCGGAAACGCCCCGTTTGGACTTTATGTCGGCAAGTGGGACGTGCGCATGATGAGCGACTCCTGGAAGAGCCAGAACTTGAATGCGGCAGGTAAGCTTGGTTACGGTATTAATCCTGTTAAGATGCGTTATTCACAGGTGCTTTTGTATTATGCAGAGTGCCTGAACGAGCTGGCTGGCGACCCTGACGCGCACTATGAAGGCGACGCTGGTATCACGGCACGCGAGGCTCTCATGCAGGTGCATACACGTGCATTCGAGGCGGAGCATTTGGCTGATGCACAGGCTTATGTGAATTCAATCAGCGGTAAGGACGCTTTCTTCGACGCTCTCGTGCAGGAAAATGCTTGGGAGTTTGCCGGAGAGAACATACGCAAGTGGGACCTTATCCGTTGGAATCTGCTCGTGCCGAAAATCATGGAGTCAAAGCAGGACTACTTGACCCATTTGACGGACGGAACATACCAAAAGACTGTTTATTTTAAATACACAGACTCTTCATTGACTACAATTGATCCTTCATCAGTGACATGGTATACGAATGCTGACGACGCAAAAGCTGCTTATGATGCCTTACCCGCTGAGGAGAAAGCATTATGGAGCTCGGTAAGTTCATACGGTAACAGTTATCCGACGAAACTTGATGATACTCAAATATACACCAATCTGCCGAATCTTTCCTGCGGACTTGTGGGTAGCACGGTAGTTTCTCCTGATTACGGAACGATAGTCGGTTCGGGTCCGGCTGAGCCTGTTGTTGTCAACCGTTACCTTATGCCGATAGGCTCTACAACTATTTCCGCTTCAAACGGAGTATTGCAGAACTCTTACGGCTACAGCAACTAATTATACATGCATTAAAATAAAGAAAATATGAAAACCTTAAAGAGAATATTCGGCTACACGATGGCCTTGGCCGTTGGCTTTGGCGTTGCGTCGTGTGCAGACGAGAACGACTGGGACGTTGACGGTTCCCATGACAGGTTGTTCGGTGTAGCCAACGACGGCCTGAACGTAACCGAAGGAGACACTTGGGCCGAAGTAGAGTTTTCCGGCTTCAGGGGAACGGAGTATTATATAATAGAAGTAAGCACAGACTCACTGACCGATGATATCGGCATGGGCGAATCTGCCGGCTCAATCGTTTTCGGCGAAGACCGTAGCATAACAACTTCGCCTGACACTATACGCGGACTTCTCGGCGAGACAAAGTACTATCTCCGTATGAAAGCTATGTCAACACAGCAGACTGAGTCGAGGTGGGTTTACTTTGACAACGGCGATGGCGGTACCTCGTTCGAGACCTTGGCAGAACAAATCTTCAACACTCCGGCCGCTGCCGACCAAGGTGACACGTACATGCGCATGACATGGACGCCGGGAGCGGAAGTAACACGCCTGACTGTCGCTACTCCTGACGGTGCAATCGTTCAGGACATCGACCTGACACAACTGCCTGATGCAGTAGCTAATGGCGAGTACATGGTTGAGGGGCTTACACAGCTAACGACGTACGTATTTACTATCTATAACGGTGATACCAGACGCGGAGAACTGATATTGACGACAATGGCTTCAATGCCTGACGCAGAATACAAATACACTTTATCCTCAGCTGTTACGGTCTTCAGCCAAGACCTGATGGACGAGATTGAGGCGCAGGCCCTTGCCCAGCCAGGTGTCGATCCGGCAAATTACAGCGTAACAATTGGTATACCTGCAGGTGTGACGCTCGATTTCCATGGAACTGACGTTGATACTGGTGATCCGACAGCTGTCAAGATCCCAGACGGAATGTCGGTAACGTTCTTCGGATTGGCTGGAGGTGAAGCTCCTGTACTGAACATGACAAAGAGTGTCGATATAGGAGGCACCCACGCTTACATACGCTTTAATAATGTCCAGTTCATAGATACAGGTTGTCAATACCTTATTAACCAAAGCGGAGCGGCAACTATAAGCGAGCTTACGTTTGAAAGTTGTACCGTATCCGATTTTGAGCGTTGCTTTGTACGTTTGCAGAACGCTGGCAATGCAAAGTCGATAAACAACTTGAATGTCAATAATTGCGTTGTAACAAATGTCGCCCAGGGCTACTCGATGTTCTTGTGGAAGGACAACGAAGGCGTTGTGAGCAACCTTAACGTTACAAACTCTACGTTTGACACGTTTACACGCTCATTTGCGGAGATTACCGGCAACGACACTGGTACAGCGGTTACAGTAAACGACTGTACGTTCTACGGAGGTCCAGATAGCGGCAGGTATATAGTGGACGTAAACAATACCACTGGTGCGACTGTAAACCTTACAAGATGTATCTTCGCTAACAGCGAGTGCAAAGGTGTGCGTGGTGCTACACCTGTAATAACGGAGGTTTATTTCACCAGCGACTTCTCGTTAACGGGTAATTCATTCGACCCGACAGCAACTCTTGACGGGTCTGCCGATGTATTCGCTGACCCTGCCAACCATGACTTCACGCTTGAAGTACGTGGCGTACAGGCCGGTGACCCGCGCTGGTATTAGTCCGTGCGTGCTATAATAAAAAAGGAGGGACAAATAGTTTGTCCCTCCTTTTTTGTTAATCTGTGGATATTCATTATTGCAGTTAATGGTTAATGACATGATATTTTACCGCATTTTACCTTGTAAAATGCCGCCTTTTATAAACCAAAATGCGGTATTTATGTTCATGATAATGCCCTTGTCAATAGTCAGATTACAAGTGCAATGACAACATTACTTGGTGACTAAACATGTGTTGTGTAATTTCGTGAATGACATATCAATTATTTATAAAAAGATTTGCGTTTTATCTTTCAGTCTTTCATTTCAGGCGTAAGGTCCTGGCAATGAACGCCTTATATACTGACAGATGCTCCTTGCATCTGTCAGCGCTACATATACGGCAACCAGATGAAAGATCGTATAGAACAATCTGTCATCCCATAATAATCTGATAATCAATAAATTGCGGACCAAACTGAAAGATGACAGATTGTTTTTGATCTTTTGTGCAAAATACAAATGCCATATATAAAAGCAAAAGATTATTGATGTTTATCAGCTGTTTATGGTGTATGGCGGATTATAAATGTTTGTCCTGCTTGACTTTCGTGGCTAAGTGTGAATAAATAAGGGTGTGTCGCGCTGGGAGTTGATTTTTATACTCCATTCGGCACACCCCTGAATAAGTTTGTTGCCTTGTGATTATTTTATTACTTTGTCGGTAGAAGTCTTGCCGTTGTTATATGTTATCTTGCGTATATTGATACCCTTAACAGGCTCGTTCAGCTTTACGCCTCCGACGGTGTAGTATTCAATCCTTTCAACTTCAGAGTTTACCGTGGGCATGGATGAAATGCCGGTGGATATATATGCGGGATAATATTCGGCGTAATTTGCGTCTCCGTCAGCATTTTGTGCCTTTACTATATGTTCAACGATGGAGTTGAGGTATACTTCTATGTTTGTGTACCACCCCTTTTCCGTGTCGATCGTCTTTTGGCCTGCGTCGGAATCGTCATTAGGGTTAAGTCCGTTGGCTATTTCCCATTCATCAGGCATGCCGTCATTGTCCGTGTCGAATCCTTCGGGGCGTGAACCTGTACCGAAGTTCAGTTCGGTGTAACCATCGACATCGGCAACGATGTCAATCAATCCTTCTTTACCTGTTACCGAACCTGTATAAGTTGCTGTTCCGGTGTTGACTTCTTCCATATAGCGGGCGTCAACATTGTCACGGAACAGTGAAGCGCCGCAATAATCCATGACTTTTTCAAGTGCCACCTTGGCTTGATGCGTGGTTACTTCTCCTGTGGGAGCGGGGTTGTCCATCCTTATCCTTACACACATATCACCGTCGTTGTTTGCCTTATGCTCAACAGCGTCGCCGTAAAAGTTATTTACATCCTTTGACCATCTTTCTCCGTCAATGGTATAAACACCGCTATCGTAGTCTACACCTGTCCAATCCCTTCTCTCGGTAATCTCGCCATCATTGGTTTCGGAAGTATTGCCGTCTATGTAATAACGGCTTGTCATGTCCTGCATTTTTGTGCTTGTTTGGTTGCCGCTGCTGCCAACGCTAATTTGGGTTATTCTTCGTGCTTTGTTGTCAGGAGTAATAGGGCCGCCTTTGTAATAGTTGTTCACGATGTTTATTTGTCCGCCGCCCGGGCCTCCATAACAGCCGTTTGAGTTGTCCCAGTTATACATTACGCAGTTACGGAAGTCTACATTCTCGGCCTGGACAGGATTTTCCCATTTATATTCGTCATATAATGCATTGTTTGTGTAGCCATTCCAGTCATACCGTGCGCCGTTGAAACGTGGTACACGGTTTGTTACGTGCGCTATCAAGTTGTGGTGGAAACTGGCAAGCTTACCGCCCCATATACCGCCGTAGCCGTGTGCCCCTTTTCCGTGTCCTGCGTTGTTGAGACTTTCCGCTACGGTGCACCATTGCATGGTAAAGTTATTGTTGTCATAGAACGAGGCCACCTCATCAATACTCCAGCTGAATGAACAGTGGTCAAGTATTATGTTTGTGTGTTCTCTTGCCCAAATTGCATCTGCACCATCATCAACCTCTTTCTCTTGTCCACGTCTCACTCGTATGAAACGGATGATTATATTGTTGCCGTTAGGGCGAACTGTATAATACCTAAGTGTTATTCCTGGTTGTGGTGCTGTTTGACCTGCGATTGTTGTATTTGATCCGATTTCTAACTCTGATTGCAATGGTATTACGCCGCCGACATCAAATACAATAATTTTCGGGGCGTCACCTTCTAAGGCCTCTCTTAATGACCCTTCGCCGCTGTCATTAAGATTGGTTACGTGTATGATCTTTCCGCCACGTCCGCCTTGCACATACCTGCCGTGGCCTTCAGCACCGGGGAAAGCGGGGATATCATCCTGAGCGAATGCCGCCGTTGCCGTGCCGAGGGCAACGGCCATAAAGAGTAAAATTTTTCTTTTCATGCTTGTTTGTTTTAGTGATTTGTAAGTAGTAGTAATAAAAAATAAGTAGGTATGCTTTGTGTACATACCTATTTATTTTTTCGGTTTAATGTTACTTGTTCAGTGCTGCAACGTCATATCCGAGACGTTCCATCTCAAGCGAAGCCCAAATGAACGGACCTACCCCCTTGCCGTCGTTGTCGCGGATGGGTTCACTGATGTAGTATTCAAACGAGCCGTCGCGTCTTGGATTGTTGGCCGGGCCGAGTCCGGATACTTCGCAGCAGCGTGTAAGTGATATGGTCTTGTCAGGGTTGACCTTTATAAATTCTTTCAGTATGCCCTTGTACGCCTTGAGACCTGCTTCTTTCATGCTGTCGTCGAAATAGCCGAGACGTGCACCTTTCAGCAGTACGTATGCGAACATGGATGATGCTGTCGCTTCAAGGTAGTTACGTGGGTCGTTAACGTCAAGTACGTCATACCATACTCCGGTTTTCTTGTCTTGGTATTTAACGGCAGACTTCATCACGTGGTTGAGCATTTCAATGAACTTGCCACGGTTCTCGTAGTCTTGTGGAATAGCGTCGAGAACCTCGGTTATTGCCATCGCGTACCATCCCATCGCACGTGCCCATGAATGTTTGGCCAGACCAGTCTCGGGGTCGGCCCAGAACATTTTACGGGTTTCGTCCCACGCGTGTTTCCATAGATCCGTCTCCTTGTCATATGTACGGTTGTAAGTTTTCGATATCTGCGTGAAAGCATCGTCATAATACTTTTTTGCTTTCTTCTCGCCTTTAAGTATCGGCGCGGCCATAGTGTATAGAGGGTGTCCCATATATACACCGTCGAGCCATACCTGGTTGGCGTATATTGCCTTGTGCCACCATACTCCGTCAGTAGTGCGCGGTTGGTTTTCAAGCTGCTTGAAAATTGTCTTTAGCGCTTTGTCGAACTTCTTTTCAGGATAGAGTTGGTTCATGCGCAGGATGAAGCGTCCTGGACGTGTATTGTCAAGATTGAAGTCCTCATATCTGTATCCGTTTACAACATTGCCCTTTTCGTCAATCATCTTGGCGGTGTATTGTTTGAGATAGTTGATTATGCTATCGCCACCGTACGCAAGGTACGTGTCGAGCATGGCCTCAAGCTCTATTCCTATGGTGTATCCCCATCTTGGCTTGTCGTCTTTCGGGAAGTCCAGGCGGGTGGGGTCGGGCACGCGTTTCATCTCTGAATATACCAGCCATTCGCTGTAGTTCTTGTAGGGATATTGCGAGAGGACAAGTGAGCCGTTGATAAACAGGTTGTCGTAGTTCATGTCCTTTGTTTGACCTGTGATGTAAACAGGCTTGCCGTACACTCCGTCAAACTTGCAGTCTTTTAAGTTGATGTTGTAGACATTCGTCCGGTCGTCAAATGCTACTACCATTACACCATACTTGCTCTTCTGGCAAGTTACATTCTCCATGTAAATGTTGCGTACCGTGGGATAGAAGCCTCTGCGTCCGACTTCTTTCGGCTCGTAGTCGAGATTGATTTTCAATACAGCTTCCGCACACTGGCCTACAACAACGTTACGCATGTATATGTTCTCTATTATTCCACCACGGCATGAGTTTGTCTTAATGCGGAGTATGCGGTCGAGGTTTGGACTGTCCATCTGGCAGTTCTCTACGAATACGTTGTTGCAGCCTCCGGAGATTTCAGAACCGATAACCACGCCTCCGTGTCCGTCCTTCATGACACAGTTGCGTACGATGATATTCTTGCTCGGAATGCCGGCATAGCGTCCTTTACCGCCCTCGCGGCCGTCCTCGTTGCGTCCGCTCTTGATGGCAATGCAATCGTCGCCAGTGTCAAACACGCAATTCTCGATGAGTACATTCTCGCAAGACTCAGGGTCGCAGCCGTCACCGTTGGGGCCGTCGTTATGTACTGTCACGTTTCTTACCGTAATGTTTTTGCTGAGTAACGGGTGCATTACCCAGAACGGCGAACGCACCATCGTAACACCTTCAATTAAAATTCCGTCACATTGTTGTAGAGGAAAAACAGCAGAATCCTGGCGGACGTGCCGACCTGCTGAAAATGGCAGAAGACGGTGTACCA
>NZ_JACJJG010000008.1 GCF_016899855.1 Marseilla massiliensis | reverse complement strand
CGTCACTGCTTGGCCCCATGTTTTTTTCTTATGGATATTTCATACTCACGCTCGGCGATGTCTATCATCACGTCGCGAGCCTCCGTCTCCAAACGCGAGTACGCAAGCGCCTTCTCCAACTCGCGCACGCGCTTGCGCAGGGCCGCGTTCTCATCCCTGTATTCCTCCTTGCTGCGTCTTGCCATGTCGTCGTATTCTTCTTCCGACGGCAAAGATAAGGTTTTCTCACCATATTTTGACTGCCATGACGACAATAACGTCGGATTACACAGGCCGTACTTCTTTGCACACTTGCGCTTGCTCATGCCTGACGAGTAATAGTCACGAAGGACGCTCAATTTGAACTCCTCGCTGTACTTTGTTGGATTCTTTCGCATTGTTTTACACATTTTTTATTGTTCATAAATGTGTCAACTTTTGCCAGGACAAGACATTTTGCAAAGTTTGCGGCGCTGCTGTTGAGGGTTACATACCGCCAGGTATGGCGTTGCTGGTTGTAACAGTCTTGAAATCAAGCTGTTAGTTGTGGTCTGGGCGCATGATCTGGTCTTTCGGTAAGGCGCCGGATGTTGTCATTGTTTTATAAAAACTGCAAGAATGAAAGCCTGTCAGCGACATTCTGCCATTCGTGTATTTATGCTGAATGGTTGAATGCCGCTGACAGGCTTTGTAATATAATGTCGTTTTTATCGTGCCGTAAGCGTGACCGTCAGGCTATGCTGTATGCCACGAGATTTCCCTCCGTGCGCGGCACTATCTGCTCGGCCCGGGCCGTAACTCCGTCTTTCTGTTTTGCGTTAGGCTTCTTTGGAAATGCAGCGTTGTTCTTGAACACGTCGAGGGCGGCCTTGATTACGTTGTCGTCAAGGTTGAGATATTCAATCCAGTCCTCCTCGTCCATTATGTTGTAGATAATCCTGCTGTTGATGAAGCGCTCGAGCAGGTGGTGCGACTTCTTTATCAGCAAGTTCCGCCTGCGCAGTCCCTTCTTGTCCGCATACGAGGCAAACTTGTCTACCGTGTTCTGTTTGTCGAGATAGGCAGACAGTTCGGGCATGGTCTCAAACGAGCTGAGCTTTGGTCTGTACTTGTCGGTATACTCGAAGGCAAACTGTAATATCAGCCCGCTCATAGCCGCTTCCTTGAAATACGACGTGTAGTCAACGGTGTCTTCGGGGATGAATATGTCCGGAGTAATGCCTCCTCCGCCGTAAACAGTGCGCCCGATGACGGTGTGGTAGGCCGGTCCGGTATGCTTGATACTGTCTTGCGAGAAGAATTCCCCGTGTTGGTATCTTACTATTAAGTCCTCTTCATAATCCTGGTTGTCGCCAGATACGTATGGTTTTTGTATGCAGCGCCCGGACGGAGTGTAGTATCTCGCCACGGTGAGGCGTATCATCGACCCGTCGGGGAAGTCCATCTGCTTCTGTACGAGGCCCTTGCCGAACGAACGTCGGCCAATGATTGTGGCCCTGTCATTGTCCTGCATGGCTCCCGCGAAAATCTCCGAGGCCGATGCTGAAGCCTCGTTTATAAGCACGACAAGCGGAATGTTCTGGTAGCTTCCACGGCCGTCGCTCTTGAAATCCTGTCTTGGCGACCTGCGTCCTTCAGTGTAAACGATGAGCCTGTTCTTGGGTAAGAACTCGTTGGCCATCTGCACCGCCGAGTTAAGATAGCCCCCGGTGTTGTCGCGCAGGTCTATAACCAGGTTGCCGAAGCCCTCTTGCGAAAGTTTAGCCAATGCGATAAGCAGTTCAGGATACGTGTTCTCGCCGAAGTTCTTTATCTTGATGTAGCCAGTGTTCTCGTCGAGCATGTATGCTGCGCTGATACTCTTTTGTGGTATGTCACCGCGCGTTATGGTAAATTGTTTTACCTTCTTCTGCCCGTACCTTACCACTCCAATCTTTACTTTTGTGTCCTTCGGGCCTTTCAGCCTGCGCATGGCCTCGCTGTTGGTAACTACCTTCCCGACGAATGGTTTTCCGTCTACGCTTACAATCTTGTCGCCGGCCAATATCCCGGCCTGCTCTGCCGGGCCGTTCTTTACTACACCCTGCACCCTTATAGTGTCGTCACGAATAACGAACTCAATGCCCACTCCGGAGAATGAACCTTTAAGGTCATCGGTTGCCTGCTGTACGTCCTTTGCGCTGATGTACACCGAGTGGGGGTCAAGGTCGGCCAGGATTTGCGGTATGGCCTTGTCAACGAGTGAGTCGATGTTGACCTTGTCTACGTACTGGTCGTCTATTATGTGCAGCAGGTTGTTAAGCCTGTTGCTGCCCGAGTTGATGATGTTGAGCCTGTTTCCGGAAAAATGGTTGGCGTAGAAAGTCCCTACCAGAATGCCGATAACGACACAAAGAGCCATCAACAATGGGGTCAGGCGGTTTGATTTATTTGGTTTCATAATCATCCGGGTTTAAGTACATTACTTCTATCTTGGCTTTTTTCAGAAGGTTTATACCGTCCTCCAGGCGGTATTTCTCGGCGTAGACAACACGTTTGATTCCCGACTGGATGATGAGTTTCGAGCATTCGATGCACGGCGCGGCCGTAACGTACAGCGTGGAGCCGTCGCTGTTGTTCGAGCTCCGGGCCAGTTTTGTTATGGCGTTGGCTTCGGCATGCAGTACATAGGGCTTTGTCACGTTGTTGTCGTCCTCGCACACGTTCTCGAATCCGCTCGGTGTGCCGTTGTAGCCGTCACTTATTATCATCTTGTCCTTTACCACAAGCGCGCCTACTTTCCGCCTTTCGCAATAGCTGTTCTCGGCCCAGATTCGGGCCATACGTAAGTAACGCAGGTCCAGCAGCAGTTGTTTGTCCTCCCTTTCGGTCATATATTTATGCCTTTTAACGTCTTTATTTCTTGCTTACTTTCTTTATTCCGTTACGCTTAAGCAGGGCATCTATGGTGGGTTCACTGCCCTTGAAGCGTTTGTAGAGGGTCATTGGATGTTCCGTTCCGCCCTTGGATAAAATACAATCCCTGAATTTCCGTGCTGTATCGGGATTGAATATGCCGTGCTTCTTGAATACGCTGAAGGCGTCGGCATCAAGCACTTCGGCCCACTTGTAGCTGTAGTATCCGGCCGCATAGCCACCGGCCATGATATGGCTGAACTGTACCGTCATGCAGGTGTCGGGCAGTTGAGGCGTTACCATTGCCTTTTCCCATGCTTTTTTCTCGAACGGTATGATGTCGTCCGTAAACTCTTCTTTCTTCGTATAGTATGCCATGTCGAGCAAGCCGAAACTTACCTGGCGCAGGCATGAGTACGCCGCAAGATAGTTGCGGCTCTTTATAATACGGGAGATAAGCTCGTCGGGCAGGGGCTCTCCTGTCTTGTAATGGAAGGCGAAAGTGCTGAGAAACTCTTTTTCAACGGCAAAATTCTCCATGAACTGTGACGGAAGCTCAACGAAATCCCACCATACGTTTGTGCCGGAGAGGCTCTCGAAGCGCGTGTTTGCGAACATTCCGTGCAGTGCGTGGCCGAATTCGTGGAGGAATGTCTCCACTTCACCGAGCGTAAGCAGTGCCGGTTTTTCCTCCGTAGGCTTTGTAAGGTTCATCACGACGCTGACATGTGGACGCACGTTGACGCCCTTACGGTCAATCCACTGCCCTTGGTATTCGGTCATCCAGGCGCCTCCCTGCTTGCCTTTGCGCGGGTGGAAGTCGGCGTAGAACACCGCAAGGTAAGAGCCGTCATTGTCAAATACCTCATAAGCCTTGACATCCGGATGGTACACCGGTATGTCCTTGTTCTCCTTGAACGTAATTCCGTACAGTCTGTTGGCAAGTCCGAACACGCCCTTGATGACGTTCGACAGTTCGAAATACGGGCGCAACATCTCTGCATCGAGGTTGAATTTCTTGAGTTGCAGCTTGTGTGAATAGTAGCTGAAGTCCCACGGCTCAACCTTGAAGTCGCTGCCTTCCATCTTTTTTGCCATCTTTTCGACGGCCTCGACTTCCTTTACGGCTGTCGGCTTGTATGCTTCGATGAGGTCGTCGAGCAGTTTGTACACATTGCGGGCGTTGCCTGCCATGCGGCGTTTCAGTACATATTCGGCGTAAGTCCTGTATCCGAGCAGCTGTGCTGTCTCCCTGCGAATGTTAATAAGGCGTTTGCAGATGTCTATGTTGTTCTCGGTGTTGTCGTGCGTGCATACCGTGTTGCGTGCCATGTACATACGCTTGCGCAGCTCCCTGTTGTCGGCATGCGTCATGAACGGGCTGTAACTGGGATAGTCGAGCGTGAAAACCCATCCTTCAAGGCCACGTTCCTTTGCTGCTACGGCCGCTGCCTCGAGGGCAGTGTCAGGCAGTCCGGCAAGCTGGCCTTCGTCTGTAATGTGCAGGGTGAAAGCCTTGTTCTCCTTCAGAAGGTTCTGCGAGAACTGTAACGACAGCATGCCGGCCTCTTCGGTCAGCTTGCGTAGTTTTTCCTTTCCGTCGTCGTCAAGCAGCGCTCCGCTGCGTACGAAGCCCTCATAGCAGTTGTCGAGCAGCTTCTTCTCTTCCGGAGTGAGCTTGCGATGGTGCGCGTGTACGGCCTTTATGCGCTCGAACAGGCGCTTGTTCAGCCTTACGTCGTTGGCATGTTTGGTGAGTATGGGTTGCAGCTTTTGCGCCAAGGCGTCCATCTCGTCGTTCGTTTCGGCGCTGAGCAGGTTGGAAAAGACTGTCGACACGCGCGACAGAAGGTCGTAATAACCGTCCTTGTCGTCGTCAACGTTGATGATTGTATTGTCGAATGTCGGTTTGTCGGGATTGTTGATGGTCTTCTCTATTTGTTCATCGTCACGGCGTATTCCCTCCATGAATGCTTCCTCGAAGTCTTCAAGGCGTATCTTGTCAAAGGGAACGGTGTCATGTGTGGTGTTATATGGTTCAAAAAAAGGGTTTATACGTTGTCTCTCTTCCATTTGTCCATTCATACTGACGTTTTATGTAATTTTTGATTACAAAGGTAGTAATTTTATTCCTTGTATGTAATCGGTACCTGAAAATTTAACTAATATTTACCTGTGTTCGGCTTGTTGGCGTGTGGCGCGGCTTTACGGTTGGCTTGTTTACGATGGTTCGGCCAATGCGCGGTGCCTGGCAGCTTGTTGTGTGACAGCCTGTTTTACGCTTTCCGCGTACGGTCTTTTGTCTTTTTTATTATAGTGTTCCGTCCGCATGTTTACGTATGTGCCATTGCCGTTTTTGCGAAAGATGGCCTTTTACAATGCGAAAGGCCATCTTTCGGACGGTAAAAGGCCGTCTTTTACATCGTGAAAGACGGCCTTTTGCGCTGCGCCTTGTTTTGGGCGCGTAAGTATTGTTGCGTATGATATAGTAGGGTCAGGCTATTATGCTTGCGTCACTTTATTATCTTCTCCAGGGCATGCACCTGTATTATGCCACGTTTCAGTGATATAATGCCTTCCGCGTCCATGCTGTTAAGCGTGCGCGATACGTTCAGTCGGCTTTCGTTTACTTCTTCGGCAAGCCGCTCCATCTTTATCCTGACGGTCTTTCCGCCTGCCGGGCGCAGGCAGCGCGTCTCTATGAAGCGTGCTATCTTGTGCCTGATGTCGCCGGGTTGGGTACGCCACGGAAACCGTGTTAGCCGTTGTGACTGGGTGCAGATGATGTTGAGCAGGTTGAGCCTGAATATCTCGTATTTGTCGGCCAGCGCCAGTGCCTCCATCTTGCCGAGGCTTATCAGGTCGCAGTCGGTTATGGCCCTGAATGTGCGTGTGTATCTTTGCGTTAGCCCGAATATGCGTTCGGGCTGGAGAATGTCTGGTGCAGAGACGGTTTCGGTTATTGAATATCCGTTGTCGTCGGCATGTCCGGTTGCGCTCGTCATGCCTTTTATGAGGAACAGCAGCTTGTCGCAAGTGTCGCCTTCGGTAACCAATGTCTTGCCACGGGCGTAAGTTATGTACCTGAATTTTGTCGTCGCGGTTACTTGTTCGAGGTCGTTGCGGCTCATACCTTGGAACAGCGGTAGCTCAAGCAGTCGTTCGTGGTGTTCGATGTATGGCATGGTTCATTCCTGGCCTTTGTCGTTATTTACCCTTTTCTGTCACGGTTTGCGTGCCGTAGAGCTTGTCCTTGAGCGACGGCGAGAACCATACGGCGTTTTTCCCATTCTTGTCTGAATATATAAAATATGCCATCAGCCCCGGATGTCTGTCGAGTATTGCCCTGGCCCTGTCGAGCCCCATCACCATGAATGCCGTCGCGTAGGCATCAGCCGTGGCGCAACTGTCTGCCAGGACGGTGGCCGAGAGGATGTTGTGCTGTACCGGCCTGCCGGTCTTTGGGTCTATTGTATGGGCGTACTTCCTTCCGTTCTTGTAGTAGAAGTTGCGGTAATTACCGCTCGTGGCCATGGCCTTGTTGGTTACGTTCAGTATTGTTTGCAGCTCTTGTTTGGTGTTAAGCGAGTCGTCAACGGGTTTTGTTACGCCTATTCTCCACGGCAGCCTGTTCTCGTTTATTCCGCATGTCACGATTTCGCCGCCTATCTCCACCATGAAGTTGTCAATGCCTTTGCTCCGCAGATAGCCGGCCACTACGTCGCAGGCATATCCTTTCGCGATGGCACTGCAGTCGAGCATAATTCTCTTGTCTGCCTTTTTAACCTTGCCGTTGTCAAGTGTTACTTTTTCGTAGCCTATAAGTTGCCTGAGGCTGTCTATGGCTTGTGGCGTAGGTTCGGTGTCATGCTTGAATCCGAAACCCCATGCGTTGACAAGCGGAGCCACCGTGATGTCGAACGCTCCGCCGGTTTCTCCGGATATCTTTTGTGCCATTGTGAACACGTCGGCGAACATACTGTCGGCCACAACGTCTTCGTTGCGGTTGATTTTCGAAATGACAGACTGGGCGTTGAACGGCGATAGGGAGAAGTCAACCTTGCTGAGCTCGGCCTCGATGTCCTTTTTCAGGCTCGTGTTGCTTTGGTATGTGATGTTGTATACCGTGCCGAACACGAATCCGGTGTCGTGCTTGTAAGGAGCCGGGCGCTGGTGTCCTACGATTATAATTGCACCGATGATGATGCATAAGAGGAATGCCGACTGTATGAATAGCTTTTTCCTGTTTTTCATTATACTGTCTTTTATCGGGGCGTTACGGTACGGCCGTTGGATATTCCCGTCTTGGAGGCAGCTTGTCATGGCTGTCTCCGCCGTGCTGTCTATATGTCAATGGTGACGTTGAACGTGCCGCCTATATTGCTGCTGCCGGTTTTTCCGAATCCTGGTACATACCATGAATTGCCCAGCTCGCCGTCATCGTATGACAGGCGGCTGCGGTATCTCAGGCTCCATCCAAGGTGTACAGGCCCCCATATCTTGGCGTCAACGCCTATGACGGCCTCAAACCATTGGTATGAACATTTCACTCCTTTTGCCTCATAAGGAGCAACGTCACCCCATACAGGGTCCGTCATCCCTGGATGTGACAGGTCGTACTTGAATGAAGTGAAGGCGTATCTTACGCCGGCAAAGAGCTTGTAGATGTCATGTTTGTTCTTAAGTAGGTTGAAGTCGACGCCTATTCTTGCATAAGGGGCGCTTGTCTTGTATGTAATGTCTGTCACGTCGTTTACGTGGTCGGCCTTGCCTATACCCAGTTCGACAACCGGAAAGTACCTGTCTTTCAGGTTTACGCGTACCGATGCTTCGTATTGTCCGTAATCTCCGAGCAGCATTTGTGCCGGACCGACGAGGTCTACCGATACGGCAATACCGTTAAAGAGCGGTACACTGTCGTTTTTTGCCTCGGTATCGTTGTCCTTCGCTCCGGCTGTTGACGGCACGAGCAGCAACAACAGGCTAACGACGATGCCTGAAATATATGTTGAAATGTTTTCTTGAAGTGTCATAATTAACGTCGGGATAGATTAAAACGATGGAGTCGATGGCGTGGTTCGTGCTGCTGACGGCCGTAATGGTATGGAAATATGACGGCGAACAGTCTACCGACTCGAAGTGCTCATGGTCTTCTTTCGTGACGGTTACGGTGTCGTAAGTCGTAGCCTTGGTCAAGGTGTCTATCATCTCGAAGAAGAATACGTCTTGTGGATGTGCGTAACTTATGGGCAATGAAAACTCGGTTGTGCGCACGTTGCGGTTAATCAGTATAGAGTCGTTACCGTCGATGGCGCGTTGTGTGGATATTGTCAGCGTGTCGTGCAGCGTGTCGACAAGCCCGTCGGAATTGCGTAGCTGGTATTGCGTATAAACGAGGCTGTTCATCGGGCAGTCGATGGACGAACATGAAGAGATGCTTACTAGCATGAACGCAAGAACGTAAATTGGAAAGCAGCGAAGGTCTCTTAGTAAAGGAAAGATTGAAAGGGGTATGGATGAAAAGCGCCGGCGCGAAACTTGTTTGCTTCGTCCTGTGCGTTTGTCATTTGGCATGTGTGTGTATCTGTTCCGTTTCATTGCGCTTTTTTACTTCAATATAACTTTTGCGTTTTGTTTTATGGCTTTCCCTTTATGCTGTCTCTTTTCCTTTTTGCTTTCAGGCATTTGCCTTACAGTCTGATGGTCTCCTCTATCTGGTAATCGTTCCGGTTGGTCGAGCTGCGGCTTATCAGGTCGCCGAGGAATCCGGCGAGGAACAGTTGCGTTCCGATCATCATCATCGTGAGGGCTATGTAGAAGTAAGGCGAGTCGGTTACGAGTCGCTGCGGTATGCCGTTGGCAAGCGAACAGAGCTTGTCTATGCCTATTATAGCTGCGGCGATGAAGCCGATTATGAACATGATGGTGCCGAGGAAGCCGAACACGTGCATAGGCTTGCGCCCGAAACCGCTAAGGAACCACAGCGTGATGAGGTCAAGGTAGCCGTTGAAGAAGCGGTTGAGCCCGAACTTCGACTTGCCGTATTTACGCGCCTGATGGTGTACTACCTTTTCACCTATCTTGTTGAAGCCAGCGTTTTTGGCAAGGTATGGTATGTAGCGGTGCATCTCTCCGTACACCTCTATGTTCTTTACCACGTCGCGCCGGTAGGCTTTCAGTCCGCAGTTGAAGTCGTGCAGGTTCTTTATTCCGCTTATCCTGCGCGCAGTTGCGTTGAAGAGCTTGGTGGGTATGGTCTTTGACAGAGGGTCGTAACGTTTCTGTTTGTAGCCTGACACGAGGTCATATCCGTCCTTGGTTATCATGTTGTACAGTCCGGGTATTTCGTCGGGAGAGTCTTGCAGGTCGGCATCCATCGTGATGACGACGTCGCCTTGCGCCTCCTTGAAGCCGCAGTACAGTGCGGGGCTCTTGCCGTAATTGCGGCGGAACTTTATGCCCTTGACGCACTCGTGCTTTGCGCTGAGCTCCTGGATTACGTCCCAAGAACGGTCGGTAGAGCCGTCGTTGACGAAGATTACCTCATAGGTGAAGTTGTTGGATTTCATCACGCGCTCTATCCAAGCGTAAAGTTCGGGCAGTGATTCATCCTCATTGTATAAAGGTATTACGACTGATATGTCCATTGTTCGTTTATTCTTAATAGTCATTGTTGGGATTAAGGCGTTCGTAGTCCTTTGTCCGTTTAGAATCTTCTCTTGTATTTCGACTTGAGCATTGTCGCTATCGGCAGGCTCACCATGAAGCCGAGTATGATGTTCGTAGTGAGGAATTGCAGCGCTATGTCTATCGGGCGCAGCGACGCAATGTTGTCTATTGCGAGTCTCATCTCCTCCTGCTTGACGCCGTAAGCGTTGAGCAGTGTCTTGAATTCGTCAGTGTTGGTTATCTCTTCATACTGTGAGAGCATGAACCCCTGGTCGATGAACTGGAAGTAGATGAACTGTGCCGCGGCCATGAGCAGGGCCGCGTAGAAATATACCAGCATGCTGTACATCAGGGCGCGGCTGAATGTTATCACGCCGTCGAGTACGTTGTCGCGGAAATGCTTTAGGCGCATGGCGGCAAGAACGAGCGAGTAGACGCCGACAATGAGCGACATGAAGCCGAACAAAGGGTTGTAAAACTCGCCGATGAAGAAGGCGAAACTGAGTATCCACAAGCCTCCTATTATCGCTCCGTCAATGCGTGCGAAAGCTTTAAGTTGTTCGTATTCCTCGCGTATAGCCATTGTATGTTACGTATTGTCGACATGTCCGCATTATACATCCCGTGTCGCGGCCATGTAAAAAATCCCTGCAAAATTACTTATTTTCCGCCATATAAAGTGGTGGCAGGCGCTTTTTTTTATTTTTTTAGGGTTAAAGCATGGCGTTCCTTGCGGGCTTGCGCAAGGGTGACGGGTGCAGAATTACCGCCATGGTGTATATCCGTAAGTGTAAAAAAATGTTTATACAACATATCCGCGAACGTTTGGTTAACGTTCCGTAAAGGCCCTTCGGCATCAGTAAACCGTGATTTCATCCGAATTGTCGGCCTTTTTTGCGCTTTTTGCTAACATGCTGATAATAAGCGTTTTATGACTTGTTTGACGTATTCTCTTGTTCCGCTGTTATCTGAAAGACCGTGTTTTGCGGCCTTAAAGACGGCCTTTTACGCTCCTTTTGACGGTCTTTAGCATTACAGATAGCGGCAATTAGGGTCATGTTTACGCCTCAATTTGTAATGCGCACATAGCAAAAGCACCTATAATAATGCTTTTTAGATTACGTAAAGCAGCTGAAAATACGGTAAAATATTTCTGGAGCAGAAAATAATTTTGTCGTGAGTTTTTACTTGTCCATACTTGTGATAAACTGAAAATAAGTTAAAAAATCCGCAAAAACGCCGGCATGCCTACATGATGTATAAACTTTTTATTACCTTTGCAGCCGCAAAGACGGGCAAGTCTTGTACGGCCAGCTCCCTTCGAATCCTCCAGGGCGGGAACGCAGCAAAGGTAGTTGGTTGTAGCGGCGCGATATAAGTAGCTTGCCCACCCGCCTCTTTAGCTCAGTTGGCCAGAGCACGTGATTTGTAATCTCGGGGTCGTTGGTTCGAATCCGACAAGAGGCTCGAAAATTGTTTAAATGGTAAACGGAGAGTGGATCGTGTCCGCCCTCCGTTTTTTCGTTAACCGAAAAAAAACCGTACATATGCTGCGTTATTGCATATGTAGTCATTATTTTTGCGCTTTGAAGGTAGGGTGACATGGTGCCGTCAATGAGTCTTAATATAATGTACATGGAAATAAAGAGGAATATACAAGTTTTTTCAGCGAAAAGCGTTGCATGTTTGGATAAAATTCTTAACTTTGCAATGTGCATGCCCGCAAAAGGTGTGCGCCTGAAAAATTTGTGTACACGCACAGACAGTGTCGTTCAAGGAGTAGAATCTGGCAGTTCAATCCTTATAATGATGAACAATGAAAGTCTGAGCGGGTTCACATCACGTATAGTGATGTGGATTCCTCTTTCATGTTTTCTTCATTATAGGGTTTTGCCAGAACCTTACTCCGAGAAAATGTGGACGTGGATCCACGTCACTCTTCATGGCAAAAAGCTATCGAAAACGAATATTTGGCACACAAATCTAAAACTGGAAGACATATGAAAACCACAATTATTGCCGTTTTTGTGGCATTACTCCCCAGCCTACTACCAACAATAATAATAGCAGACAATTATTCAATAAAACATGAAAAACAATTAATAACCACAAAAAATACAGCCATGGAAAAGAAAAATTATTATTGCGAGTACTGCGGGCATAAGTTCCCCGACGTGCGCTTGTTGACCTCCGCCACGTGTTCACGACATCCCGACGGCCCGAATAAAGGTCGCCATAAACTATACGAAGGTACCGAGAAGTCGTCGTACACCTGTAAATATTGCGGCAAGAAGTTCCCCTCGATACTCGTGATGACTGGTGCCACTTGCCCGAATCATCCTAAAGGCAGCAACAAGGGAAGTCATTCGCCGGTGCTGTAAGTGCGCTTTTTGTCGATATTATAGCTGTTCACATCACGTTGTTAGGAAATTGGGTTTATAATGACATGATATGTTGGAAAAAGATAATGAATATATAAATTTTAAATAACCATGAAAGTAGTTACCACAAAAGCCGAGTTGGAAAAATCTTTGAAGCAAAAAGAAAAAAGTATAATTGTAAAAGGTTATTTAGCTGTGATAATGAAGAAAATAATAAAAACGTCAATAATTATATCTGTGGCGTTTGTAGTTGTTATATTGACGGCTATATTTTTTATGGGCTGGTCATCAGCAATAGGTTTTACTATTAGATTTGCAGTACATATAGTTGCGACTCTTGCACTTTTAGTCGGTGTTATATTTATTAGTAGAGCAATGCGTAAGGGTATTTTATAATTGAAAATTAAAATAATAATCTATGTTCGGATGCATTATATAAAAGAATAACCTTATTTCATTTTACTGAACAAATCATGTATGATAGTCAAGTATTTTGGCATTTATTCGTGTTGTGTCATTTGAAAAAACAAAATAAAATATGTATTGGCTTCGTCTTATTATGAAAATCAATTCAAATTTTGTAATTATTTCTTTTATGGTTTCTGCGTTCTTGATTCAATCTTGTTCCAATCAAGATGATAATAAAGTTGTTCCACTGACAGAACAATCAGCAATGGATTCAATAATTGAGAAGTCACCTATTGATGGCGCAAAATTTTATATAACAAATAGAAGCGGTAATGCTTTTTTTGATCGATTGTATAATGATTCAATAGTGCCGGCATTAAGATTCTGCAATTATTATGAATTGAAAGAAATATGTGGTATATTAAAAAATACTATATGTTATAATAGAGTTTATGAATTCTTCAAAGAAAAGAAAGAAGAGTATGTGTCATCAGTTACATTGGAGTTGAAACAAAATTGTGAGATTGAAAAAGCAATTTTTGAGAAAATAATAATGCCAGCAATTGTGATGGGTGTAGATTCAATGCTGGATGAAGATATTGGGGCGGTTTTTAGTAAATATGCAGGTGGACTTTTGAATTATCGAAAATTACATTTCTTATTTGGTAGAGATAGGAATGATTTTAAAGATATGTTTTGGGAAAAACTTGATACTGCAAAATATCAAGAACATATTAGGACATATATTCAAGCTTATTTAGATACGATTAATTTAAAACAAAAAGAATATTGTTTGCAAATTGTAAATAAAGAGTTCAATAATAAAATGATTTTGGAAAATCCGATGATGAAAATTGGACTTACAAGCAGTACTTTAAAACATATTCAGAAATATACGTTAGGACAAAAGGATGAAATATTAGAGGAAGCGGTGAAAGATTATGTTGTACCCTTGGCATTGGCGGGCGTGAGCGGTGGCGTAAGTACTTTGTATGACATTGGAAGTACTGTTTATGATATAAAAGTTACCATTGATGACATAAAAAAACAAAACGTGAATCCTGATGATATGGTAAAGTATGTATGTGCTCACGACTTGTCTTTTCAGATAGAAAATTATTATATGCCACAATGTAAAGACATTGTTATGGGTTTAATAGATGATTCTAATGAAAAACTTTTAAATTATATAATCTCGAATTTATGAAAGATATAAAATATGTAATGCTGTCATTACTTTTATGCTTGTCATTAACAAATTGTAAAAAAGTGGCAAAGTCTATTGGTAAAGAAGCAAGTCAAGACGTCTTGACTAATGCAAGTAAGGAGTCTTTGAAAGATCTTGCCGACAGAACAGCGAGAGAAGCAAGTAGTAAATATGTAGGCAAGTCACTTGGAAATCAGATTGTGAAAAAGGCAGTTCGTGAGAAAGTTGAAAAAGAGATGAAAAAAGAGGGCTTAAAATCCTTTTTACAATACGGGAACAAAAAAGCCTCTATGAAATTGGTCGCTGTTAGTAAGCCAAGGTATAAGGTTAAGATGCTTAATGTATCTTCAAGTCAGTCGTATAAAAACAATCTTTTGAGGTTCAGACGAACGAACAAAGCACAAGTTGTTCATTTCAATGAAAATTTAAAAGGAAAGCCTTATGCTGGTTTATATGATAATGTGAAGGTGGTTTCTTATAAACAAGGACAAGAGGCTTTGGATATGTTAAAGAAAGAGAGCCCAGAATTATATGCGAGCATAGAAAGGATGATGGCATCAGGTGGTCCGTTTAATAATAAACAATATTATTTGAAATATTTTGAATGTGCGAAAGGGAAAAATGGCGAAATATTGATTTATAATTCCGATCCATCCGCGATTAATAGTGCAATATTAGTTAAGGGAAACATTATCACGGCATTCTCTGGTTGTCCAGATTTACCGAAGGGTGACAATAGGTCTGCTGCGCCCAATTTTTTTCTTGATTATGTTTTGCCTAATAAACGTTATGTTATTGACGGAGTGGAATATCGAACGGATAAATTGGGACGTACAACCTTTGCACAAAAGTTATATACGCCCGAGACTTATAAAAATATAAAAATGAAATCAGATTTAGATAATAACAGACGTGATTTCATGGTAAGACATAAAAATGGTAGAGGAACTAATATTGATGATGCTGGACATATATTTCAACGGAATTTGGGAGGTATCAATGAAGGCATAAATTTGGTTCCTATGCGAAAGGAATGGCAACGTAGTGGAGGTGAATGGCGGAAACTTGAGGAAATGGAAGAGAAAATAATAAAAAGTGCTGTATTAAAAGGTCAAACAGCTACTTCCCAAAGACGTTTGATATATGATGGCGATTCCAAACGACCATCAAAAATAGGCATTACCGTGTTGATTGATGGAAAGAAGGCAATGGAGAGAATGCTTGAATGCCCATAATGAAATATTAATAGCTCAATTTAGAAATGAAAAATCACCGTGTAATTTTAATCAAGCAATCCAAGTCCTACCAGCTTACTAAACAAATAGCTAATTGGATGGACAGGTATTACCTTGATGCGGTGTTAGGTCTGATGTTTGAGGGCGTGGGTGACATGCTTACGCAGCTGTTGACTTTGCCGTACATTTACGTCAGCGCTGTGAAGATAAAATCGGTGCCGTTGACTTTGGCGGTGATATACAATGCATTGTGTGATCTTGCCATAGGCCTGGTACCTTTTTATATAGGTAGTGTGCTGGACTTTTTCAAGAAGTCGTTTGTGCGGAACTTCAGGCTGATAACGGGATTCGTCGAGGGCGACAGGGATGTAATACATGAGGTAAACCGTAAGGCCGCAATTACGGCTGTGCTAATCGTTGCGCTTTGCGTCGTGATATATTTACTTGTATTACTGGCCATTAAAGTAACTTCGTGGCTGTGGAATATTGTTGTAGGATTGGTCTGATTACCGAAAATTGTCTTTCATCTTTCAGTTTTGCGCTTAATATTCTGATTTATAATGACTTACTGACAGACAGATGACCGTTCTATCTTTCAGCTTTCTTTCATCCACGGTTTACTCTACGGCTTTGACTACTGTTGATGATGAAAGTCTGTTGAAAGATAGAATGGCTATCTGTCAGCCTGTAATTTGTTGCTTTTCAATATTTTAGATGTAAGGATGAAAGATGACAGACAGTTTCGTGAAAATTCTTACTTTTATGATGTGACATTGTATAACCTCTTTTCACCACGTAAAAGGCCACGTTTTATGTGGTAAGATACGGCCTTTCATGATGTAAAAGGCGGTCTTTTATATTGCGTTTGACGGTATTTTGCGTGGTATGTTTTGCTTGAAAACGGTATTATTATATAAATATTTTCTATCCTCTGCCATGCTTCTGCACAATCTTTTATCATCTTTGCACTTGTAAATGATATGAAAGGAAAGATAAGATGAGAAATTTAGTTAAGACGGAAGAGAGACAGAAGAAGGTAAGGGTGACTATGAAGGTCGCTCGGCTTAACGTCCTGAACGCGATGGAGCAGATTGTTGAGCTGTCGTCAGGTTCTGATTTAAGCAAAGATTTTTTCGCTGAGGCGAAACGATATATCAATTTTTTGTGCCGTAAATTGTCGCTCAGCCATATGCAGGCGGTCTTGTTGTCGCTTTTTGTCGACAATTGCGACGATTACCGTATTGAGCTGAAGCAGCTGGCCTCGCATATCGGTTGCCGTACGATACGTATAATACAATATGGCAAGGAGATTGACGATATGGTGAGCCGTAAGCTCATACGTTGCCGTCGCGACCGCGACTCGGTAACTTACCGTGTGCCGCTTGAGGTTATGGACGCTTTCAGGCGTAATGAGGCATACGTTCCCTACGAGCCTAAGAATATTACGTGCGACGAGCTGTTCGGCGTGATCGAGGAATTGTTCGACCAGCGCAACCACGATGAATTGTCGTTCAACGATTTACGTGACGAGCTTGAAAGGCTTTTCGACAACAACAGTAACCTTGAGTTCGTCAAGCAGTTGCGACGGTACTGTCTGGCTGACGACTGCGGAATAAGCATGGACGGAGTCCTTTTTGTATGCATGGCCAATATCTTTGTCAATGATGACGATGATGACATCTGTCCACATCAGTTTGAGGACTTGTTCCCGTCAAAGGGCATAGCCCGCAGCGTCAAGTCGAGGCTGTCGCGTGGCGAGCATACGTTGCAGGAGCAGGGACTCGTCGAGTTTGCCAACGATGATGGCTTTGCCGACCGCAACGCATACAAGCTTACGGATAAGGCCAAGGGTGAGGTACTGGCCGAACTGGACATTGACCTGAAAAAAGCGATAAGTTCGAAAGAACTTATCCTTCACGGCGACATCGTTAGCAAACGGCTGTTCTACAACGAGCGCGAGCGTAAGCAGATAGACCAGCTCGCCGCCCTGCTGACCGAGGAGCGTTATGCCGAGGTATGCCGGCGGCTCGACGAGGCAGGTATGCGTAAGGGGTTTGCCTGTCTGTTCTACGGCGAACCGGGCACGGGCAAGACAGAGACCGCACTGCAACTGGCCCGTATGACCGGACGGGACATCATGCAGGTTAATTTCGCCGAGATGAAAAGCTGCTGGGTGGGCGAGAGCGAGAAGAATGTCAAAGCCCTGTTCGACCGCTACCGTGCTCTCGTAAAGGAGAGAACCATAGCGCCAATTCTGCTTTTCAACGAGGCTGACGCTCTGATAGGCAAACGCCAGGAGGGCGCCGAGCGGGCTGTAGACAAGATGGAGAACACCATACAGAACATCATCCTGCAAGAGATGGAGACGCTCAACGGCATTCTCATCGCCACGACCAATCTTACACAGAACATGGACCGGGCTTTCGAGCGGCGTTTCTTGTACAAGATAAGGTTTGACAAACCCTGTCCCGAGGCTAAGCAGAGTATATGGCAGACGATAATACCCGACCTTGCTCCTGCCGGCGCCGCCGCTCTGGCAAAGGCTTATGACTTCAGCGGCGGTCAGATAGAGAACATCGCCCGCAAGCATGCCGTCGACTCGATTCTGTTCGGTTACGCTACGGCCGACCTTGAGCGCATAAAAGGTTACTGTGACGAAGAACTTATAGTAAAGGAAAAGCGGAAAATAGGATTCTAAGATAAAGGGTGAAAAGGTGAAAGTAAAACGCGGCGTATCATGGTAAAGCAGACAATTATTTTCTTTGCGCCTTTATATTTTTCACCCTTTCAATTTTACCTTTTTACTTTTCTACCTTTTTAATATTTATTCCTATCTTTGCAAACCAAAAGTTAAAGAATACCGACTATGCAGATACTTATAGGATGTGCCAAGGACATGGACGATAGCGCCATTGGGCGCGACCCGTTTACCACCAAGCCGTTGTTCGGCGAGCAGGCAGTGAGCAATGCGCTGCAAATGATGAGGTATGACGAAGAGGAACTTGCCCAAATGCTGGGCTGCAACTTACAGATAGCAAGGCAAAACCGCCTGCGTTACCTTCATTTTCTTGACGAAAAGCCGTCTACTCAGGCCGTTTATGCCTATACGGGGATAGTGTTCAAATATCTTGACGCCGCAAGTCTGGGCGACAAAGACTTTGAGTACATGCAACGGCACTTGTGGATAACGTCGTTTCTTTATGGTCTGCTGAGGCCTACTGACGCCATCCGTCCTTACCGTCTTGAAGGAAATGTTGTGCTTCCGGACAACGGCGTTACGATGTTCGACTATTGGAAGCTGTTGCTTACAGACATTTTCATTGAATCAATCAAGGCTGACGGCGGCATATTGCTTGACGTTGCAAGCAACGAAATGCGGCGGTTGTTCAACTGGCGGAAGGTTGTCTGTGAGGTTAAAGTCGTCAGTCCGGAGTTTCTCGTGCGTAAAAACGGGCGGCTGAAGACCGTTGTCGTGTATGCAAAAATGTGCCGTGGGGCCCTTGCCAGGTATGCTGTTACCAAGAGGATAAGCAATCCCGAAGGGCTGAAGTCATTTACATTCGAGGGCTTCACATACAGTGATGCCGACAGTAAGGACGGAGGTATGGCGTTCGTTCTTGAATGAATATAAAAAGAGAGGTTAAGAGCAAAGGAACAACGGCCTTGCTCTTAACCTTTCATAGTTAGCTGAATTCTGTCACGCAAGCTCTACAACGGTTATTCCCGCGCCGCCGAACTGTACGTGTTCGTCACGGTACGACTCAACGTCGGGCCTTGTCGCGAGATATTGGCGGATAAGTTGGCGCAGTATTCCGGTGCCTGTTCCGTGCAATATGCGCACCCTCTTGACGCCTACGAGGATAGCGTCGTCAATAAAATAGGTTACTGCCGTCAGGGCCTCGTCGCCCCTCATGCCGCGCACATCGATGTCCTGCTTGAAGTTGAGTTTGTGCTCATCCATCGTTTCCCGTGTCTGCCGTCCAACCGAAACGTATGCCCTTGGCTCCTCTTTCTTGGGTGCTTCGGCGTGTTCAAGCCGTTCTGCACGCATCTTGGTGCGCATGTCGCCGAATATTACGGTGGCCATTTTACCGTCGAGACTTTCTATTTTGCCAACGCTGCTGAGGCCTTTTATACGAACCGTGTCACCCTGTTTCAGCGGCGCGACGGCTACAGGTGAAGGTGTTGCGTTAGCGGATTGCTGATTGTTCGTTTTCAGTTTTTCATTCTCTTTCTCCTTTTCCCGCTTCCGCTTTTCCTTTCTTGCCCTGCGCTCCTGTATCTGGCGCATCTTGCGGGCTATCATCTCGTCGTTTGCGGCAGTGTCAATCTCCTTCACGCCGGCCTTGAATGCCTCAAGCTGTTCGCGTATTTTCTTTGTTTCTTCCTTCTCAGCCTGGCTTTCGCGTATCTCCTTTATCGTGCGCTCAATCATCTTGTTGCTCTCCTTGAGCACTTCCTCTGCCTGTTCCTTGGCCTTGCGCAGTATGTCCTTACGACTCTGTTCCAGTTCCTTCACCTCGTTTTCGTAACGGGCGATGGTCTGCTCCAGATTCTTCTCGCGCTGGTGAATGGTCTGGCGTTTGTTCTCCCAATAGCGCTTATCACGTACAATGTCCTGCAGGTATTTGTCGCTTTGGATATAGTCACTGCCGACAATTTCGCTGGCAGCCTTTATCACGTCTTCGGGCAATCCGATTTTGCGTGCAATCTCGATGGCGAACGAACTGCCCGGATTACCTATCGAGAGCTGGAACAGCGGACGCATTTGCTGGCGGTCGTACAGCATTGCTCCGTTGACAACACCATCATGACTTTCGGCAAAATGCTTCAGGTTCTGGTAGTGGGTGGTGATTACTCCGTATGCCTGTTTTGCGCAAAACTGTGCCAGCACGGCCTCGGCTATCGCGCCGCCTATTTGCGGCTCGGTGCCCGTGCCGAACTCGTCGATGAGCAGCAGTGTCGAGTCGTCGGCATAGCGCATCATCTGTTTCATGTTCATAAGATGGCTCGAGTAGGTGCTGAGGTCGTTCTCTATACTCTGTTCGTCGCCAATGTCGATAAAGATGTTCTTGAAAACGCCCGTCCGTGAACGCTCGCCTATGGCTACGGACAGTCCGCATTGCAGCATGTACTGGGTCAGTCCGGCTGTCTTGAGGCACACCGACTTACCGCCGGCGTTAGGCCCTGATATGATGAGTATGCGTTTGTCCCGTGTCAGCATGATGTCAAGCGGCACCACGCTCTTGCCTTGTTTCTCGAGCGAAAGCCGCAGCAGGGGGTGGGCTGCCTGTATCCAGTCGATGTGCGGATAAGCGTTTACGGCAGGTTCAATGCCCTTTATCAGGCGCGCCAGTTCTGCTTTGGCGTGTATAAGGTCTATTGTGGCAAGGAACTTATACGACTCGAGTATCGGCTTGACATGCGGACGCACGAGCTTGGCGAACTCAGTCAGTATGCGTATGATTTCCCGCCGCTCGTCGGCCTCAAGCTCCCTTATCCTGTTGTTGGCCTCGACCACTTCGGCAGGCTCGATAAACACCGTCTTGCCTGACGCCGACTCGTCGTGCACAATGCCGCGAATCTTTCTCTTAAGTCCCTGCGATACAGGTATGACAAGGCGTCCGTCGCGTATGGCGGGGGTAACGTCTTTCTCTACCAATCCCTCGCTCTGGGCCGCCCGCAATATACCGTTCAGGGTGCGTGATATGCTGCCTTCCGTGCGCGACAGCTCCATGCGGATGTCCGCCAGTTGCGGAGATGCGCTGTCCTTTATCTTTCCGAACTTGTCAAGTATCGTGTCGATACGTTGCACCAGCTGCGGAAATGTCATCACGTCTTCAGTCAACCGGTGCAGCGCAGGGTAGGGGTATGTGCGTTCCTCGCCGTCGTTATCGTCGTCGGAACGGTTGAGGTAGTTTACAATCTGGTTGATTGTGTCGAGCGAACGGCGCAGGTCAAACAGTTCGCCTTCGTCAAGATGCGTGCCTTCAAGGCGCAGGCGGGCTACGGCCTGGCGCACGTCGAAGAAGTAGTGCATGGGAAAGTCGTCGGCTTCCTCTTGCAGACGCCTGAACTCGCGCACTTGAGTGAGCCATTCGTTTATCACGTCCGACTCGCCGCTTGGTTGTATGGCGTCAACCATCTCTTTGCCCAATGTGCTTAGGCAACGTTCCTTCAGTAATGTCCTTATTTCGTCAAAGCCGATTTTGCTTTCGAAAGTCTTTGGGTAAATCATGCTGCAAAATTACTCATTTTATATGGAAAACAATGGCGCAGGGAGATAATAAAAAGCGAAAAGGTGGTGAAAGGAGAGTCTAAAAGGCCGTCTTCGCAATTGCAAAGGACGGTCTTTTAGACAGCCAAAGGCCGCCTTTTACAGCCTAAGAGGCGGCATTTTAGATTGTAATCTAATTGGCATTGCTCGATTAATGGATGGCATGGAGGCGCCTGTCTGTGAGAAAAACCGTAAGCAAACGGCCGCTGTTTACTTACGGTTTTTCAATATGGATATCCTTGCGCAGTTCTTTTCCGACGAAAAGCGCCGTGTTCCGACATTGTGTCGGCGCACGGCGCTACAACGATTCTACTAATTTACTTATTTAACGGATTATGACTTTCTTGCCGTTATGGATGTAAATGCCCCTCGTCGGGTGCTCAACGCGCATTCCCTGCAGGTTGTAGTAGTTGTCGTCCTCAGTCTTATCAATCTCAATATTATTTATGCCTGTTCCTCCTTCGTCTTCAAACTCAAGCTCAATGCTGCCTTCGGCGGGTGTAATGTCGGTAGGCGTCTCGAGGTAAGCCTTGTTGGCCTCTACGGTAGTTCCGGCAGCTACGAGGCTGAACGTAACGTCGCTTTCATTGAAGATATAGAGCGATGCGCCTTCGGCTGACGCGCTTATCTGCTGTTCCCAGTCGCCTATAGCCCTGAGATAGTTGGTCATGAGCGGCTCTGCATCGGTAACAACGGGGATTTCGTAAGTCCCGGCTTCCCCTCTTACGATAATGCCTGTATATTCGGGCACTATGCTTATGGGTGTAAGGGTTACTCTACCCGTTTCCACTGCGCTTGCGTAATAAGCCGTTATTCCGGAATTTGTAAAGTCTATGGTCTTGTCGCTTTTGCTGTATGTCGCAATGCCCTCCGTTCCGATTGTAACGGCTACGGCGTCATAGCTGTCGGGATAGGTGGTAAGCTCTACCTTGGTTATGGTGACTGCATTGCCCGTTATGATAATGCCGTCTCTTTGGATTATTCCCAGTATAGAGGCTTCAGTTATTTCATAAGAAAATGTCTGTTCCCCTGTTGAAGCGGCAGGGCTTGTCTCACTATCCGAATCAAAAGCCTCCCAACCGTTAGGATTGCCTATTCTGATGTTGGCATTCTCACCTGCGTTCGTATAAGTTATGGTGATAATGTCTCCGATCTTGGCATTGGCGAGTGCTCCTTTGCTGTCATAGCTTAAGTTGATAGAGTTATTCTCAAAATCCCAACCAAGTGATTTTGAACCGCTCCATACTTCGGAGGCAGTTCCATCATCGGGAGTAATGTCACCACCGCCTTCTTCAGTTCCGGCAGTAATATTATTGAATATCACGTAATGCCCGTTGATGCTCATGCCGTTTTGTTTTATTAGGTCAACCTGTTCATTGGTGAGGTTAACTTCAATATCGTCATCATTCTCAATATTAATTACACCGTTTTCTCCGTTGAGGATAGGTGTTCCTACACCGTCAACCCATACGTTAACCTGACATTGATAATACGTCTGATTTGCAGCGGTAGCGCCATCAATGTCTCGTTCTACTGAGAAAACAAGTTTGTCTCCATATTCAAGTGACGAAAAATTAGTAGACGGTATGTCCACGCCACTCCAGCCTCCTGTTGAATGAGGTCCTGTCCACACTGTTCTCATCTCTGCGTTTGCTGAGATTATAGCTGCCGTAAGCAGCAGTAAGGTTGTAAAAATTTGTTTCATAATTAATGTTGGATTAGATATTTGATTGTTTCGGTTGGTTTATTTAACAGATGAAGGAGCCCACCGTTTTATGTGCGCCCCTTCATTTGTTAAAGTATTTACCTGCGCTCTATTCTTATGTTACCGATACGGAAGTCGGCCGTGTAGGCTGCCGTCGGCTGGAACGCTATGCGCAGCGACTGCCACGTGTCAGGCGCCATTATTCCGGCTACTGCTATCGGCGCGAGCGGCAGGGTTATTGTCTGCCATTCGTCATGCGTGTTGAGGCCTGCTCCGTCGCCCGGAGTCCATGTGTAAAGGTCGCCCCAGTTGAACGAGAGCTGCAGTGGCGAAGCCTGAGTCAGCGGAGTGCCGTTAGGCGTATATACCTCGAACTTCAGCACGTAGTCGTCAAGGCTTCCGGCCTGGCTGAGGTCGCCAAGGTCGGCAGAGTTGATCATGTTGCAGCTGAGGTCGACGGTGTTCCATGCCCATGCGTCGAATGTACCAGTGAAATGCAGGTGCTGGCGTCCGAGTGAGGTCTCATCTGCGGAGGTGGCATCGTCACCCTCGATGCTGTAAGCCATCGTTCCGTCATTATTGAAAGACACTCCGCTGAAGTCGCCGTACAGAAGGTTCTGTGTCGGACGGTACGGCAGGCTTATGGTCTGTTCGCCGTCATTGTTGGAATATACAATCTCGAGCGTGCTGTTGTCAGGCGTATCGACAGGAATCTCGGCCTTCATCGACGTGTTGGTGATTGAGCCTACGCCGAGTGGCGTGCCGTTAAGCATTACTTGTGAGGATGTTCCGAAGTCATAGAAGTCGAAGTTAAGCCCGAGGATTGTCACGGAGTCGCCAGGATTGACGAACTCGCTTTGCAGTCCGGTTATGCTTAACTGCGGGAACGGAACGGTAAAGTTGTATGACGTCGAGCCTTGGTCGGTTGTATATACAATCTGGTTGTTCTCTTCAGACGACCGTTCAGAAGGTATTACAACGTTGGCCGACGTGGAGTAAGTGTACACCTGCGTGAGGTCGGCTTCAACGTTGTTGAACGTTATGCTGCGCGCGTTGTTGAGGTTGCGGCCCACGATTCGTATCATCTGCCCTACCTGGCCTTCCGTTATCGGGTTTTCCAGCAGGGTGTCGCCCACTTCGTACACGGCGGTTATTACCGGCGCGCCTTGGTTGGCCTGGTCTTCAAGAGCCGTGTAGCCCTCGTCGTAATCAACGATGTCGTTGCAGCTTGCGAAAGCAAACAGTGCCAGGGCTGCGGCCATGTATTTTAACATATTCTTTTTCATGTTACTGATATTTTTGTCTGCACGTTAGTTGTCAACCATTGGTTAAGCCCATCCTGGGTTGTTCTCAGTGATGGCGTGGTTGGTGTTAAATTCGGAGTTTGGTATCGGGAACAGCAGGTTACGCTCCGTACGGGTCTTGTTGCCGTTGCTGTCTTCGTTGGTACCGATAGCGTTCATTGCATCAAGGTATATGCCCCAGCGTATGAGGTCCCAGCGGCGGTCAGCCTCGCAAGCGAATTCTTTGGCGCGCTCCTCGATTATGGCGCTACGCATCTTTTCCTGGGTGTCGAGCGCTCCGTTGCCCGTGAGGGAAGCCTCTGCGGCGTTAGAACGCCTGCGTACGTCGTTGAGATGTATTATTGCTTCTTCGGGATGTCCAAGCTCGTTCTCTGCTTCGGCATAGATGAGCTTGACGTCGGCGTAGCGCAGGAAAGGCCAGTTGGCGTCCGCATTCTCCGTCGCGGCATTTGTTACGTCGGAGTATTTTGTCGTGAACGCGAGGCATTCGCTTGTCATATTATAATAGTAACTAACGCCGTCAGCGTATATTCCGCTGGGTTCTCCAACCCGTTCTCCGGCCAAGTTGGTTCCGGTTGCCATGATACTGTATTCCTCAGTCAACGGATAGAAGAAGCCAAGGTTGCCGTCTTGATGTCCGTTTACGCGCCAGCGGTGCCTTACGCCTTGTGTTATTCGGTAGTCGTCGTGTTCGAACAAATCGTACCAGTGGCGTGTGCAGCCAGTCCAGCCACCGCTTGCTATGAAGTCGGAGCCGGGAGCCATCAGGTAGCCTGCATACTGAGTGTGCACTTGTGTGGAGTAAGTGTCGTTGCCGTCAGCCGACGCTACTGAGAACATAAACTCCGAAGCGGTGCATGAGGACTTCAGCCATAATTGGTTGTAAGGCAGCAGTTCATAATCACCGTATTCGCCCGTGATAACGTCGTGAGCCCATTGTGCGGCAAGAGTGTACAGCTCGTGCGAGTCCATGTTCTCGTATCCGCTTACGGCTCTCTTGCTGAATGTCATGCTTCTTAACGGTGCGTAAGCTTTGTCGTCGCCATCTCCGTCGTATGCGCCTCCCGTCCTTACGGTTATTTGAGTTCCAGCCGGCATTGCCGCTGCGGCCATGGTCGCATAGACTTTGGCAAGCAATCCTGCTGCGCTACCTGCGTTCACGTGGCCCGCCTGGTATGCCTGGTCGGTGTTCTTATACATCATGTAAGCCGCATCCTGAAGGTTGTTTATGATGTAGGTGTACACTGAGTCGACGCTCTGGCGCGGTTGGTTCTTGTCTGAAGTGTCGACTTCAGGTTGTACGGGAACAGGTCCGTATGCACGTACCAGCAGGAAATATGCGAAAGCCTTGTGGAATTTTACCTCGCCTATTGCATTGTTTTTTACGGCGTCGGTTATGTTGTTCATTGCACGGATGTGCCTTTCTGCCAGATTGGCGCGGCCTATGAGGTTGTAACAACCGTTCCAGAGCGCATCCTGTAATGCCAAGGCGTCGTCAGTTCCTTGGAAGTTGCCGGCTCCGAAGCTGCCGAACAGCCAGTCGGGACCTGATATATAGTCGGCGTCTTGCTCAAGAACTCTCGGGAAATAACCCCAGCGGAACATGTCGTTCACCCACTTGCTGTAAACGCCCGTTACCCATTGTGAAGCTGCGTCCTCGCTGTCGCCAACCATGTCGGGAGTGATGAAGCTGTCCGGGTCTTCCTCTATCCAGCTTGTACAGCCGTTAAACGCGCTTGCGCCCATAAGGAGCGTGAGGGCTGATAATATAATCTTTTTCATTTTTATATATCTGTTTAGAATGTGAAATTGAGTCCAAGCGTAAATGTACGCGCGCTCGGATATGAATAACTGTCAACTCCAGGTGTTGCTGCATTTGCTCCACCGGCATTTACGTCAGGATCAAACCAACTGTAGTTTGTGATGGTGAAGACGTTGTTTGCAGTGAACGAAATGTTCAGTTTCTGGATTCCAGGGAACGGTTTAAGCCAATCGTATGACAGGGTGATGTATTTCATCTTAAGGTAGCTGCCGTTTTCAACATATCTGTCACTGAACAGCCATTCGCGTGTGTATCCTGCGGTTGGTTTCGGCCATTTAGCGTTGGCGGCGTTCTCTACCGTCCATCGGGAGTCGTATGCTTCCTGTGTGATGTTTCCGTAGTTGCCCATCTCGATGTCTGTGAGGTTGTAGTTCAGGATGTCATTGCCTTGCGAACCTTGCAACATGAATGAAAGTGTAAAGTTCTTCCACGACAGGTTGCTGGTGAAACCATACGTAAAGTCGGGATTAGTGTCGCCTATTATCGTGCGGTCGGCAGCTGTTATCTGTCCGTCTCCGTTCAAGTCACGGTACTTTATCTCGCCTACGCGTTGCAATGCAGCCGCGTCTGAAAGGTTGGCGTATGCAGGGAACGAACGCACTTCGGCAATGTTGTCGAAGAATCCGTCCTCAACATATCCGTAGATAGTTCCTATAGGACAGCCGTTGCGTTGGAGGAATGCCTGGTCGGCAGCGCTCCAAAGCGATGTTGCGTACTGGTCACCTTCAAGTCCTCCGATACGGTTGCGGTTGAAAGAGAGGTTAGCCGCGATATTCCATCTTACCGGAGATTTGCGGAATACGTCGTAGTTGAGCGTGAACTCAAGACCTTCATTGGTTACGTTACCGCTGTTTACAAGCATTTGGGTAAAGCCGGAACTGCCAGGAATGGTGACGTTTTGGAGCAGATCACGCGTCTTTTTATAATAGTAGTCAACCGTGAACGAAAGACGGTTGTCCATGAATCCCATGTCGATACCGGCGTTGAATTGGTCTGTCGTTTCCCATTTCAGGTCGGGATTGGTCGGTCCGCGCCAGTCAACCATGGACATACCACCTTCAAGATTACCGTTATACGGATAGTTAGCGGCATTCAGCATTTCGAGCGTACGGTACGCACCGATGGCCTGGTTACCTGTTTGTCCGAAGCTGAGGCGGAACTTCAGGTTAGAGAAAATGTTGAGGTCCTGGATGAATTTCTCTTCACTTGCCCTCCATGCGAACGCTCCGGAGAGGAAGGTTGCCCACTTGTTGTTCTCAGCGAAACTTGAGCTACCGTCGGTACGGACACTTGCCGTGAAGATATATTTGTCCATCAAGGTATAGTTGATACGTCCGAGGAATGACTCGAGAGCCTGTTCAGTTGTGCTGCTGGCTATTGTCGCACGGTCGAGCGCAAGGCTCATGTCATTGTCTTGGGTGTAGTCGGTCGGGAAGTTTGTTGCCGACATTGACGTATTTTCGCCCGTTCCTTTTTCAAATGTCATACCGACTACTGCGTTAAGGGCGTGTACTCCCCACTTCTTGTCGAACGTAAGGATACTTTCCGCGGTAAAACTCTTCCATATGCTTGTAGCCTTTCCTGCCAAACCATTGTTTGGAGTACGTCCTTCCTGGGTGTGGCGGTCATAGTATGTACCGCGGTGTCCGTCGTTATATCCAAGACCGAGGTTCTGGCGGAAACGCAACCATGGCGCTAATTTTACTTCAACATAGCTGCTTGAGAACCAACTTATTTGTTTCAGCTGGTCTTTTGCTCCGTTTACATAGTTTACAGGATTGGTCGCGAGCCAGTTTAATTCATCGAGCTGTTCAGTTTCGGTATGCACTCCGTAGGTAGGCGGGAAGATAAGTGCCGAACGTATTACACCGGTGTTTTCGGAACCGGTACGTTGGAAGTCCGTTGTCGTATTTGTGAAGAACGAGCTTGTACCAATCTCCAGCCAGTCGGTTATGTGGCGACCGATGTTGATTGAAATACCGTAACGTTCAAAGCCCGTGTTCTTTATCGTACCGTCCTGCTTCGTGAAGTTACCCGAGAAGTTGTACCAGCCCTTGCTGTTACCGTTACTTACGCTTACGCTGTAGTCCTGCTGGAAAGCAGTCTGGAAAATCTCGTCCTGCCAGTCAGCAATGGCCACTTCGTCAACGTTACCGTATTCGTCAGTGCGTATGCCCGGGTTGAGGAAATCTTCGGGGCTGGGGTTATATGTACCCGCATCATATATGTAATTGCCGTTTACGTACGGGTAATCCCATTCACCTCGGTAAGGGAACGCCGCTGTGCTGCCTTCGTAGTAATGGCTGTTGGCGTATTGCTCGTTCTGGTATATTGCGTAAGTGTATGGATTGAGCACATTAAGACGCTTCGCCACGGTTTGTATACCCAGCTTTACGTTAAGCTCGATGGTTGGTTTACCACCGTCGCTTTCTTTTCCTTTCTTTGTTGTAATGATGACAACGCCGTTGGCGCCACGTGAACCGTAGATGGCTGTAGCCGATGCATCCTTGAGCACCTCGATTTTCTCGATATCGTTAGGGTTGATCATCGACAGCGGTGACGAGAACTGGTTGTTGCCCTCGTTGGCGCTTGACGACGGAGTGCCGTTGGGGTTTGTTCCGTAAGGTACGCCGTCAACGATGTAGAGAGGCTGCGAACTGGTTGTGAAAGAGTTGGCGCCACGCACGGTAATAGTGACTCCTGCGCCAGGCGAACCGTCGCTCTGGTTAACCTGTACACCTGCAATCTTGCCTTGCAGTCCATGAGCTACGTCAGTAGCGTTACCCTGCATAAGGTCGTCGCCTTTTATCTGCGAGATGGAGCCGCTGAGGTCGCGCTTCTTCATTGTACCGTAGCCTACAACTACGAGCTCTTCCATTTCGTTGGCCTCCTCTTCAAGAAGAACCTGTACGCTGGTCTTTCCTTTAACGTTGATTACTTGCGTCTTGTAACCAATCATAGACACCTGAATGACGTTCTTGCCTTCAGGGAGAGAGATTGTAAAGTTACCATCCAAATCTGCCACCACGCCTGTCGACGTTCCTGGCACTTGCACAGTGGCGCCAATCAGCGGCTCGTTGTTGTGCGATGCGTCAAGCACCGAGCCTTTGACTACGTTCTGCGCGTTTAGGTTAGCGCACCATGCGAACAGCATGAAGCACCATAACATTAGTTTATACATATTTGTTTATTTGAGATTTTAGTTGTCAATGTGTAAAATGTAAACCCTTGTAACCGTAGCTCCTACGCCGGTTATAACCATGCCGGCCGTCTTAAGCCTGTCAAGCATTGCCGCATCGAGCGTCAGCACGATGTCGTTTCCGTCGAGCTTGTACCATACGGGATCTTTCGAGCCGGTTAGGTCGAGCCATTTGCCTCGGTTTATCCGGAACGACAGTTGTGGTGTTGTGTCGGGCAGCAGCTTTTCGTAGCTTATCACGATACAGTCGCTTTCGGTGCATTTCCGGAACGGTTCGGCAGTGAAACGCAGGTTGCCGCTCCAGTCGGCAGGAAACTCCTTTTCGCCATGGAACAGTTCGCCTGGCTGCAGCTCATATTCGCGTGGCGCGCGCTGCGCTGTACTTATGTCTTCGTCACGTGTTCCCGTAAATGAGACTACAGCTATTTTCTCCAGTCTGTAGCCTTTGCCGCCTACACGCATGCTTATTCCGTCGGCCCCTGCCAACTGCAGTTTGATAAGTTGTGACTGTTCGGTGATCGGGTATGTGAAGCCGTCTTGGCCTACAGGCATGCCGTCAAGTCCTGCGTCCATCGTGTTCCACGTGAAGTCCATTATCTTCGCCGCGGCGCCTTCTTCGACACGGCTTACCTTGAAATGGAGCACGTCGCCTACCTTGACACCATCGAAACAACTCTTCTGTATGGCTGCACTTGCGCTCCAATCGTCTTTCATCAAGACTGATGGACCTCGGTATACCACCTTTTCGACCATCTCTGCTGCCGGAATGTGGGTAACCCTTAGAATACGGTAGTCATGGCCTCCGATGGCAAGTCCTCGTTGCTTTATCCTGTCGAGGATGTCTTGAGTGACCTTCATGCGGAACGGGCCCGAAATGCCGAAGTATGAGTATTCTGGGGCTACGCCCTTCCAGTCGGCCGGGTCTTGGAACGCGCCTTGCGCACCGCCTTTTACGTTGTCAACATAAACTGTGATAATGTCGCCCACGCCTGTTACCGCGAACTGTTCAGGCTGTATTACGATATTGTCTTTCCATCCCGGGCCGATTGTTTTCGGTCCCAGCAGGATAGTGCGCTCGGCAGCCGTTATGCCGATGGCCGTGAAGAGGCATGCCATGAGCGCTGCCATTATTTTAAGTTGCTTCATAATACCTTGTTGTTTTTGGTGAGGACATATTTGTATGTTTTGTCAAGCATAGGCTTGAATGCTGTCCGGTCGATTACGGTACCGCTGTTGAATGCGTCGGTCCACCATTCCTTGCCCGCGAACTTGTGTTCCTGGCTTTGTCCTGCGTTGTAGCTGTAGTCGTACCATGTCATGAACCAGCACCAGCGTGAGCCTTCGTTCCATATCTCGCTCCACGGGGCCATTTTCACTTCATCGCCGTTGCCGCATTCGGCAAGCGCCACGATTTTACCCGGATATTTGGCCGAAAGTGCGTCATACTCTTTTTTCAGGGGATATTCCAGTGCGGCATAGTTGTCGCGTGCCACTACGTCGACGTATTCGTCGCCGGGATACCATGCGCTGTCGGCAACGTAAGCGTTGCACAGGTCGTCGAAACCGGCCTGTGATGTCCATACCCAAATCAGGTTGTTAAGCTTGTGGTGGTTGACAAGCCTGTCATACATAAGGCGCCACAGCTTCTTGAAAGGGCCGGCGCCCTTGGCGCCCCACCAGAACCATGCCTGGCCGCCTTCATACTCGTAAGTGTTGCCGGCGGCTTCGTGCAGCGGTCGCCAGATGACGGGTATGCCGGCTTCCTGCATTTTGCCGAGATACTTGGCTATCTGGTCTATGTCCTTGATTACCTGCTTGTATTCATCAGAGTTGGTGTCGTCTATCCTTGAGATGTCGAAGCTTGTCTGTCCGGGCTCGGTTCCCGGGGTGCAGGTTTGGCTCGTGCCGTCGTTGGCAGTCATGTTCCAGTGCCACATACAGCCTACCAGCCCGCCTTGCTTCCACCAGCTCTCTACTGTAGATATGTCGCTGTAGTCGAGCCAGCCGTTAGGGTTTACATCTTTTGAACTGCGGAAGTTGATGAAGTCAAACACGTTCATCACCGGCCATTTCCCCGTCCATTCGTACACGTTTTCGGCCTCCTTGATGTTCCAGTCGACGTTGGCTACTGTGGCCGACAGGGCCTGCTTGCCGTACACGTCCCACAGAACCTGGTACACTTTACGTGCCTCTTCGGTTGCGCCGGGGTTGCAAAGTTTGTGTTGCGCGCCAGCCCCTATTGATAAAATGAGCATGCCGGCAAGGCAGGCAACCCTTAGTATCAGGCATCGGGCATTGCGGTTTTTCTGTCTGTTAGAAAGTAAATAGTAGGTCATTTTTTTTGATTAAAGTTCCTTGGTCTTTTAGATTAACATTGCAAAAATATGAAAAGAACATTAACGGGAAAAGGTTTTTATTTCCAATTTTCGGCCTTTGTCATAATAGTATCATCATCTGATAAAATATGCGAAGCACGCCACGGCCTTTGGTGTGAAAATAGGTTTGCATTCATGATAATAAAGTTTTACACAATGTTTTTGGTCCATGTTTAAATGGCCGGCGGCAGCGAGAAGTGAAGGTTGCGGCCTGCTGTTTCTTTCCGCCGTGTTATTTATAATGTATCAGTGTGCCGTTTGGCTGACTGGATGCTGCTGACGTCATGCAGCCTATTGGCTGTCGGGCGTTTTACATGGTGGTATAGCGGTTGTCGTTCGCGGTGTATGGGCTTGCGAAAGACCGTCTTTTGCCTTCCCGAAGGCCGTCTTTTACAACACGAAAGACGGCCTTTTGTTTTGAAAGCAAACATGGGCTGTTATGTTATAATCACGACTTTTTGCCACGCCTGACGGCGTTGAACGTAAGCGGATAAGGCTTTTTTGCTTACGGTTTTTGCAGTGCCGACGTCACGGCAGTCGTAGCCAGTGTTGCCGTTGCAGGCAGAGGCGTTACGGATAAGGCGCGTCTTGGCTGCCTCGTGCAATCGTGGCGCATGGCAAATAAATGTATAGAAATGCAAAAAAATATTTTGTGTTTCATAATAAAAGATATAATTTTGCAGCCGTTTTTTATACGCATACGAACGTTTCAGGATACAAAAATGCAACAGGAAAGTAATGAAAACATCCACGAGGCGCTGAAAGATACCGCCATGTTCCTTGCCGAATACGCATCAACATTGATGGCCGTAGGGGCGCAGACGTCACGAATCCAGCTCAACACGGTGCGCATAGCGCGCTCGTTCGGCTACAAGGTCAACCTGCTTATTTTCCCAAAGACGCTGAGCATTACCTTGCTTGACAACGAGAACAGCCACACTTATACCTACATCAAGAAGACACCCGCCATACCGCTGAACTTCAAGATAAACATGAAGTTGTCCGAGCTGTCGTGGCAGGCCTTTGACGAGAAACTGCCGCTGAAGGAGCTTTGGCGCCGCTTCAAGTCAATCGTGATGGAGAAACGCGAGAGCCGCTGGACGGTATTGCTGCTCGTCTCGTTCGCAAACGCATGTTTCTGCCGCCTGTTTGACGGCAATCTGACTTCTATGGCCATAGTGTGGGTGGCTACGTTCGTCGGCTTTTACATCCGCCAGGAGCTGACACGGCGGGGGCTCAACCAGTTGGCCGTGTTTGTCATCTGCGCCTTCGTGTCGACAATGATAGGCGTTTCGGATTTCGTTTATTTCCATGGCGGCACCGAGGACATGTCCCTCGGAACGTCAATGCTGTACCTTGTGCCTGGAGTTCCGCTCATTAACGGCGTGATGGATATCGTTGACCACCACGTGCTTGACGGCATAGCCCGTCTTGCCAATGCGTGCCTGCTTATCATCTGCATAGCCATTGGCCTCTCGGCAACGGTCGTTATATTCGATATAGACCCGACCACGTTTACCAAGGTGGTGCGTCCCGACGTGGTGCGTGCCGCCATTGCCGACGGACTGTTTGCCGCCGTGGCCGGTGTTGGCTTCGCCATCATCAGCAATCCGCCGCGCAAGGCCCTGCTCATCTGTGCCCTGCTGGCATGCGTCGGCCATGGCATTCGCTATTTTCTCATGCACAATCAGGGCATAATGCTCGACCAGGTGACGGCCTCTACCATTGCGGGCTTCGTCATAGGCCTGCTCTCTGTTCCGTTCGCCATGCGCATACACTGCCCCGCAGAGTGCTTCGCCTTTCCGTCGTTACTGCCGATGGTGCCCGGCATGTTTGCCTACAAGGCTGTACGCGACCTTATTAATATAGTGCGTCTGCCCGGTGAATATACGATGGAATATGTCACGAGGTTCTTTTCAAACTCGTCACTTACCGTATTGGTCATGTTCGGAATGGTGGTAGGTTGTATAATACCGATATTCATTTTCCACCGCCATTCGTTCTCGGTGACGAGAAAATAATATAATGACGGATTAAAGACAAGGGTGGATAATTCGTAAGTGTTGTATAAACGAATTATCCACCCTTGTCGTTAATGCCTTTTGACTATTGGGCGTGCGTAAACAGGCAGCGTTTAATCAGTCTTTTGAAATCTTGCGTATCTTCACCACTTTATATACGCTTTTATACGATTTTGCAAAGCCTTCGTTTGATTTACCCATGTCAACAACCTCAAGTTCGGCATGGACAGGAGTTCCGCTTTTCACGCCTTCGGTCAATCTGTCGTATTCTTCGGCCAGTTTTCCTGATTTGTCCGTAATCCAATAAGCCTCGTCCTCTCCCTCTGGTGTGAACGAACGCGTCTCGTGCGCAAATATCAATGTTCCCTTGGTTATGAAACTGTTGCGCTTGGCTGGCGTCAGTTTTGTCATAGGTATGCTTTTCCTTGCTTTCCGTCCGCCGTTGCGGGCATATCTCAATGTCATTTCGTCTCTTCTCAATATAAGGCTGTCTTCCGTCAGGTTGTCCACGACGAGCGTGTCGGTAAACGCGAAGGTTGTGCCGTTGCCTATGCTTTTTCCGGAAAGTATAAGATGGTTGCCGTCCTGTTTCCAGCTATCGTACAGGAGGGTAGCCATGTTGATTGACGAGGCTTTGCCGTTGTCCTCCAGCTTGAATCCTTGCAGCCTGTTCTCCATCCCGGGTATTGGCTCCAGCCATGTACCTTCTATCTTTGCCTGTCCGTTACAAGATAAGGAATACCCTGACAGGCATATAGCGGCAAATATTCCTAACCAACAATTGTTTTTTGTTTTCATGTCAATATGTTTTTTATTATGGGGTAGTGTTCTCATTTTGTATCTTCATCCTCCTCC
The DNA here is from genome assembly GCF_016899855.1 of Marseilla massiliensis. Classification (GTDB taxonomy): domain Bacteria; phylum Bacteroidota; class Bacteroidia; order Bacteroidales; family Bacteroidaceae; genus Prevotella. The sequence goes on along the minus strand of NZ_JACJJG010000008.1, from coordinate 28,482 downwards.
AAAGCCATTTGGGGATAAGTCTCCACGCAGAAACAAGCATTCTGTAACGCATGTCGATAACCTTGACATGGCGTTTGGAGTATATGGCCCTGACAATGGAGCGTGCCACCCGTGTCTTGTCCATCAGCATTGGATAATGCCTGCTGCCGGCAAGCAGGTCGGTATCAACGAAGCCCGGGCGAATGTCGGTAAAGCGTATGGGTAATCCACGCATGTAGGCAAGCTGCTCAAGAGCTTGTATGTAAGTGTTCTGGAACGCTTTTGTGGCGCTGTATGAAGGCGCAGCGCCAAGTCCTTTGGTGCCTGCGATTGACGATATTACGGCAATGTGTCCGCCGGAGTGGGCCGCCATGTAGTTGAACATGGTATCTATCATGGCCGTGAATCCTCTTGAATTGACATCAATAGTTGCCAGTTCGATGTTTGTGTCGAGTCTGCTGTTTTGCTTTCCGATACCCGAAGAATACAGGAACAGGTCTACTCCGCCCATCCGTTCCGCCAATGACAACAGCCTTTCGGCGGCGTCAGGAGCCGTAACATCTATTTTCATGACCTCGACTCGGTCTGGGCATGAGGCTTTTATCTCCTCCAACAGCGACTCGCGCCTTGCCGCTATGCCGATTTTCCAGCCGTCGGATAGCAGTATGTTGCAAACCTCGCGCCCCATGCCTGAAGAGGCGCCTACGATTATTGCGTGTTTCATAAGTGCGAAAATACTAATATTTGGCGATATGGTAAAACTTTGGCTGTTTTTTCAGACAAAATAAAATAAAATCCGTATCTTTGTACACAAAACAAAAATAACCGGTTATAATATGAAAGACTTTTTTAAGTATATGTCAGCCACGGTAGTCGGTCTGATAGTTTTTTCGCTTATCACGGGCGTAATAGGAGTAATGTGCGTAGTTGGCATGATTGCCTCCGAGAGTTCAGCAAAGGACGTCAGCGACAATACGGTAATGGTATTGAAACTGTCGGGCATGCTTAACGAACGTTCAGAAGAAACATTCATGAGCCAGTTTGGTGGAAATGATACCGGCGTAATAGGTCTCGATGATGTGCTTAGCGCAATAGACAAGGCTAAGAATAACGATAAAATAAAGGGCATATATATAGAGGCGGGAATGATGGCGGCCGACTCTTATGCTTCGCTTGCCGCTGTACGCAATGCTCTTCTCGACTTCAAGAAGAGCGGGAAATGGATAATCGCCTATGGTGATGTTTATACCCAAGGTAATTACTATGTGGCATCTGTGGCAGACAAGGTGTACCTTAATCCCAGCGGACAGATAGACTGGCATGGCATTTCGTCGCAGCCTATCTTCCTGAAAGACCTTATGGCCAAGTTCGGAGTAAAGATGCAGTTGGCAAAAGTGGGAACGTACAAGAGTGCGCCGGAGATGTTCACTGCTGACAAGATGAGTGATGCCAACCGTGAACAGGTTACTGCTTACGTTAACGGAATATGGCAGAATGTGTGCAAAGGAGTGTCGGAGAGTCGCAAGATAAGTGTTCAAACACTTAATTCTTATGCCGACAACTTCATTACTTTGGCTGATCCTAAGGATTACGTGAAGTATAAATTGGCAGACAAGCTCATATATAGCGACGAAATCAAGACGGAAATAAACAAGTTGTTGAAGAAAGATGCTGACGCTGATGTCAATACCGTGAGCCTTGCCGAAATGAAACAGGTTAAGAACAAGGAGAGAAAAGGTGACGAAATCGCCGTGTATTACGCTTATGGCGACATCGTTGACTCAAGTGCAGGTGATGTGTTTTCGGAAGAACATAACATCGTAGGAAAGACCGTATGTGACGACCTGAAGGACCTGATGGAGGATGACGATGTCAAGGCAGTGGTGTTGCGCATTAATTCCGGCGGTGGAAGCGCCTATGCGTCTGAGCAGATATGGCATTATGTAGAGCTGTTGAAAAAGAAGAAACCGGTAGTTGTTTCGATGGGTGGCATGGCCGCTTCAGGCGGATATTATATAAGTAGCGGCGCTAACTGGATAGTGGCTGAGCCTACTACGCTTACTGGAAGTATTGGCATATTCGGCATGTTCCCTGATTTCAGCGGTTTGCTCACACAGAAGTTAGGCGTCAAGTTTGATGAAGTGAAAACCAACCGCCACAGCGCTTTCGGCACTCCTGCACGTCCGTTTAATGAAGAGGAGATGAATTACCTTAACAAGTATATCGACAGAGGTTACAATTTGTTCCGTGCACGTGTTGCCCAAGGACGTAAGATGAATGTGGCCGAAGTGGAGAAAATAGCTCAAGGCCATGTATGGTTGGGGCAGGATGCATTGAAAATAAAACTCGTTGACGAGCTTGGAGGTCTTGACAAGGCTGTAGCAAAGGCTGCCCAGCTGGCAAAATTAAAGGAATACCATACGTCTGCTTATCCGGGCAAGTCCGATTGGTTAGACAAATTTATGAACTCAATGTCTGGAGGCAGTTACGTAAATGCGCAAATGCGCCAGGCTCTGGGAGAGTATTATGAGCCGTTTATAATGATGAAAAATATTCAGAACCAGTCTGCAATACAGGCCCGTGTGCCGTTTGTCGTAAATATAAAATAATACTGTAAGGCTTTCGGATATGGCTGTTATGGCATAATAAAGCCCTTTATCTGTACGCAGTATCTGCTGTTTTATCCTTTAATACATGGAAGGCGACTTCATAAAAATCAACGAGTGGATGCTTCCGCTGAGCTGGCTTTACGGGCTTGGCGTAAGGTTTCGTAACCAGTTGTTTGAGCTTGGCATACTGAAAAGCCGGAGTTTTAACATCCCGGTGATATCCGTCGGCAATATAACTGTAGGCGGTTCAGGCAAGACTCCACACGTTGAGTATCTTGTCCGCTTGTTAAAGGACAGCGCTAAAGTGGCTGTCCTGAGCCGTGGGTATAAACGGAAGAGTAGGGGATACGTACTTGCCGGAGATGGTACAGAAATGAAGGATATTGGGGACGAGCCATTCCAGATGAAGACGAAGTTTCCAGAAGTGCATGTGGCCGTTGACAAGAACCGATGTCATGGCATTGAAAGGATTGTAGGCGATGAACAGACTAAAGACACCGATGTGGTTTTGCTTGATGATGCTTTCCAACATAGGTACGTAAAGCCGGGAATCAACATCCTGCTTGTTGACTATCACAGGTTGATAATATATGACAAGCTGTTGCCTGCCGGGCGTCTTAGGGAACCGCAAAGCGGCAAGGCACGGGCAGACATCGTCATTGTTACAAAGTGTCCTAAGGATCTTAAGCCGATGGAATATAGGGTTATCATCAAGGCGATGAACCTTTTTCCTTATCAGCAGTTGTATTTTACAACGTTTGAATATGAGGCTCTTCATCCTGTTTTTTGCGGTGAGGATAGAAGCTTGGACAGTTTGGACAAGAATGAGAACGTATTGTTGCTTACTGGAATTGCGTCGCCCAAACAGATGATTTATGACCTGAAGGAATATTCGGATAATATAACACCGCTGACGTTTCCTGACCACCATCAGTTCAGGAAGAAGGACATTGAACTTATTAACGAAATGTTTGGAGGCTTGCCCTCACCTAAAATAATTATTACAACAGAAAAAGACAATGCTCGACTGTCTTGTATGAAAGGTCTGTCTGACGAGGTCAGGAATAGTATTTTCACGCTGCCTGTCAGGGTGAAGTTCATGCTTGGACAAGAAGAGGAGTTTAACAATAAAATCATCGGTTATGTACAAAAAAATTCAAAAAACAGCATCCTGGTTAAAAGAAAGGATGACAACAAGTCCAAAAACGGCAATAATACTGGGCACAGGCCTGGGACAATTAGCTTCAGAAATAACTGACAGTTATGAATTCCCTTATACTGAGATACCTAATTTTCCTGTATCTACGGTAGAAGGACACGCCGGAAAGCTGATATTCGGAAAGCTTGGCGGTGTTGATATCATGGCTATGGAGGGGCGTTTCCATTTCTATGAGGGATATAGCATGAAGCAGGTTACGTTCCCGATACGAGTGATGTACGAGCTGGGAATTAAGACCCTGTTTGTAAGCAATGCTTCCGGAGGCATGAATCCGGATTTCAAGATCGGTGACTTGATGATTATTACCGACCATATCAACCTGTTCCCGAAACATCCGTTACGTGGAAAGAATTTCCCGACGGGACCGCGATTCCCTGACATGCACGAGGCTTATGACAAGAAACTGATAGCCGAAGCTGATGCTATAGCTAAGGAGAAAGGTATACGTGTCGTTCATGGCGTATACGTTGGAGTGCAAGGACCAACATTCGAGACTCCGGCTGAGTATAAAATGTATCACCGCCTCGGCGGCGATGCAGTGGGAATGAGTACCGTGCCGGAGGTTATCGTTGCGCATCATTGCGGTATTAAGACTTTCGGTATAAGTATCATTACTGACCTCGGGCTTGAAGACCAGCCTGTGGAGGTAAGTCATGAGGAGGTGCAGATAGCGGCTAATAAGGCACAGCCTATAATGACCGAAATCATGAGAGAGATGATTAAAAGAAACGCTTAAACCTTGAATAACAAAATGAAAAGGGGCAAATAGTTGTATATACGTAAGATGTATAACGGATTGTGTATTACGACAGACAATCCGGATGCATTAAATCTGTGGATAAGTTGTTCACGATTGCGTGTTTACTATTTGCCCCTTTTCGGCTTTTATTAATTACAGACAATGACAGATATTGCGAAACTTGGAGAGTTTGGCTTGATACATCATCTTACAGATGACCTGAAAGTCAAGAACGCTTCAACCAAATACGGTGTCGGGGATGACTGCGCCGTGATGCATTATCCTAATACAGAAGTGCTTGTCACTACCGATATGCTTATGGAGGGGGTACATTTTGACCTTACTTACATAGATCTTGAACATCTCGGTTACAAGTCGGCAATGGTAAATATTAGCGATATATTTGCCATGAACGGTACACCTCGCCAGATGATTGTAAGCATAGCCTTGAGCAAGCGTTTCGCTGTTGAGGACATGGAGCAGTTTTATAGCGGCTTGCGAATGGCCTGCGATAAATGGAACGTGGACATTGTAGGTGGCGATACGACTTCGTCTTATACAGGCCTTGCCATCAGTATAACATGTATCGGTGAATGTTCGGAGGAGCAAATTGTCTATCGTAACGGGGCAAAAGACACCGACCTTATTTGTGTTTCAGGCGATTTAGGCGCGGCGTATATGGGTCTGCAGTTGCTTGAACGCGAGAAATCCGTTTACTATCAGCAGGTTGACGAGGCAAGGAAAAAGAATGACAAGCAAGCTTTAGAGGCTCTATCTAATTTCCAGCCGGACTTTGCGGGTAAGGAATACTTGTTGCAACGCCAGCTTAAGCCCGAAGCCCGTGGCGATGTTTTGAAGCAGTTGCGCGACTTGAACATACGCCCTACGTCAATGATGGATATCAGTGACGGACTAAGCAGCGAACTGATGCATATCTGCGAGCAGAGTAAGTGTGGCTGCAGAATATATGAAAAAAACATCCCTATAGATTATCAGACAGCGGTTATGGCCGAAGAGATGAACATGAATGTTACTACATGCGCATTGAACGGAGGTGAGGATTATGAATTGTTGTTTACGGTACCTATAGGCGATCATGACAAGATTGAACGGCTTGAAGATGTCAAACTCATAGGACATATTACAAAGAGCGAGTTTGGTAAAATACTCGTAACGCGTGACAATGCCGAGTTTGAGCTTAAAGCTCAAGGCTGGAATCCGTTAAAAGATTAGGATGAAGTTTACGATATGTTGTTGGCCACATCAAGATATGATGTGGCCAATTTTTTATGTAAAGCATGATGAATGGCATGTTTTTGCGTTATTTTGTAATAAAAAGGACTGGTTCAGAGTGTGGTTAATTCGAAAAAGAAGTTAAAATGCCGCTTTTTTATTTGTCAAAATGCCGCTACTGAAAATTATTTTACTACCTTTGCACACGCAAAAGCGATAATGATGGTGCCATAGCTCAGTTGGTAGAGCAAAGGACTGAAAATCCTTGTGTCCCCGGTTCGATTCCTGGTGGTACCACTTTCAAAACTTTGTAAAACGTTGTGACTGAAATAGTTGCAACGTTTTTTGTTTCATCTCGGTAAAACATAGGTAAAACACTATTTATATTATTTACATAAACACCTGATTATCAATTATTTACACTTGCAAAGATAAAACTTTTTTCGTAACTTTGCAATATAATTTGATGTAATTATTGGTACGGAAACAAATATTAGTGTAATGACTAACAAATTAGACGATTACTTTTATATTTGTTGTATTTATGGAAACAATTAAGCAAAATATGAAAGGTACAAACACAAAACAAAGACATATTTATTGTTTGGAAGGTAACTGGAACAAACATCCGCATTGTAAACAAAGCATAAAACCGATGTTGGATTTGCTATTTACTTTTTCCAAGACCAAATACATTTACCGCAAATGTCCCACAAAAGAGGATTTTATAAAGGGGTTGCAAGCGTTCACGCAAAAACGATACTCAAACTACACCTTTTTATACATAGCGTATCATGGACGTAAAAACCGCATTTATTTTGGAAAAGAGTATATCACACTAAAAGAGATTGCAGATATATTAGAGGGCAAATTAAACGGCAAAATTGTACACATTGGCAGTTGTTCAACCCTAAACACAACGGAAAGGAACATCAAAGACTTTATAAACCGCACTGGATGCTCCCTAATTTCAGGATATAAAAAAGATATACCGTATATAGAAAGCAGTGCTTTTGAATTGCTATATTTTAATGTGCTAAATAAATACCGAACTTATACTACAATTAAAAAGAACATCATTAACAAGTACTCAACATTAGTAAATACTCTTAAATTTACAATATTCTGATATTATACTCCTCTATTCTATTTCAATATATTGGAGTATGGAAAATTTACATTCACCTATATTTTAGAAATAGCTGTTTCAAATTTAGATTTCAATTCAGTTTCCAGTCCACCTTTCGGAAGTAAGGACATTCTTTTTAGCAATTCATTTGTTCTACGCTTTTCTTTGCGATATTCAGCTTCGCCAAAATAAAATTTTAAGCATTGCAGATAATACCCGTACTTATCGGATACTGCAAAGATATGTCTTTTCATATCATCTTCCAAACAACCCGTATAATCCAATGTGTTATCGAAAATGATTTTATCAAAAACTCTTTTCAATAAACGCTTAAAACGCGTATAATGCAATGGACTTAATAAATTCTGCCCTGTAACATTTGTAAAACCCAAACTTTTTAATTGCTTACGTGATAACTTTATCTCGTAACGCAATAAATTATTGGGAATTTCGGCACGCTCTTTTTTAGATATATGACTTTTCTGAGCTTCAAATGTCTTATCGTAAAATTTTATTACATATTCAGAAAAAACACATTTACATCCTTTAAATTTACTTGTCCCTTTTAGCGGTGACATTAAAATAAACGGATGCGATTTATAAGAATGTATTATATTAAGATAATGGGCAACGTCTTTATCTAACTGTATATTTATCCCCAACTCTATGCTGGTGACAATAAATTGTTTTAATGGTATTCCAATATAATCAGATAATTCGCATAGCGCATCCTTGGCTTCTTTATATGTAAACATGGAAAAATTGTTTCCTTTTACATATTTATGTAGGGAGCCACTCAATTCTAATCTTTTATTTTTATAAAAGACTTTTAAGTTCTTTATTTGTGAAGAATATACCCAACTTTTATCCCAACTTTCTCCATATGCTAATAAATGAAGACGTTTCTCAACCTCGTCAAACTCAACATTTTCTATATAGATTTTTATACGGTCTATCATTGCACGGTTATCTATATTTTTAATGGCAAAGGTACAAAATATAGAACGTTATTATAATCTATTTACACCAAAAATAAGACTTTTATTTGAAAGAGGCAAAATTGCTATTGTATTGGTTTAGCATTAGTTCCTTTTGGCAAAAACCAAGCCACGGATTTTATTTTTTATCGTGTGCTTTATATTTACAAGACGTTCGATTTGTTATCTCATTAAAAATAACTAACTTTGTAACCGAATAAGGGAGCAAGCTCTCTTTTCAAGACATACAGCCTAATTCGTCTCGAAATCACCACCTCGAAAAAGAATGATGGCTATTATCCAGTATTTAGGCAAATCCTGCGCACAACGCAGGGTCTTAGCCTATACTGGATATGGTTTGTGGTGAACCACGAGACGATAGGCGACGGCTCTGCGTTTTTTTTCGCCCATTCCGTTGTCGTTTTACAGATTATTGTTGAACTAAATAAAATGTAAAATGGGGAAAAGACCTTTAAAATCAATCCTTTGGGCGATGTTGTTCGCCACCATCAGCCAATTCTGTCTTGCACAGAACAATGTACCGAGTACGCCCGAAGAAAAACGTGCAGCATTCCTTACTCCTAAATACTACACCAAATTTTTGGGAGCATCGTTTTTCACTATTGCTACGATAGAAAAAGAGTTTGACGTTGAGCCTGTGCAGATTGTCGGACTAACTTTCTTTTATGATTTCGGGACTTGCTTTGTCGGAATGGAAGCTCTTGAAAACGGTGTCGTTGTACAGATGACATTGCGTTTGTTTGCGGATGCGGCCACAGACTTCATACAAAAGGCAGTTGATTATGGTTATAAGTACGTGGATAAAGGCAAGGACGTTAATGTCCGTTCCAATACGGGTAAACCACTGCCTGACGTTTACGGCGCAAATGTAAAACGATACCGCAAAACAACAAAAAACGGAAACGTCTATATGGAAGTTTCAAACAGCAAGAGATACGCCAACGAATATGAAATAGCCATTTATAGGGCAAAATAAATGTTGATATGAAAAACTTTCTTTTTTGAATAGACTAAAATCCATATTGATATAAGCTCAAATGGGAACAAAAAAATCTTTATCGAAGACCTACGTAATATCTTGGTATGGTCCGTTTCACAGTATAGAGGAAACGAAAGATTGGTTATGTCAGAATGACAACATAGATTGCCGTTTATATTTAGTACAGGGAAAGAAACCCAACGCTAAAAATTACTCATACTATTGCGGCCAAACGACAAGGACTGTCCCTGAAAGATTTAATGACAAAGACCACCATATAAGAGAAATTCCAAATAAAAGAAATATTTGGATAGGTGCTTTGGGGAACCGCTATAATAAAGAAGATATAGACATTGCTGAGAATATGTTTATTCATCTACTTTCAATCGAAACAAACGAACAATGTATAAACGACCGTAAAAGAGATTTCCATTCCCTTGATTGTAATGTGTTTTTTGTAAGCAAGTGGAACAACCCTAAACGTCATTGTCAGCCAGAATGTTCCATTAAACTTCTACTTCCAGAAGTGGTGGTATATTTTACCGATACGGACGAAGTAAAAACAGCCAAAAAGCTACGTTATTTATAGTTACTATTTCAAAGTTTCGTCCGACAAATCCACGAGTATATCAAAATGTAACATTGTTTGTAGATGTTTGTTAGGCATTAAATTCACAAAATAAATTAGTTATCATAATAACGATAAAAAACATCTCACCTTATAATCCATTTCTAAATTTAAGCGAACTACCGCAAATAGCTATAACTCTATTTCTACTTAATGGGGGAGGGTAAATCCTTTTTTCTTGTCATTTTACCTTTTCCTCCTATGCCACTTAGCTGTCTGCAAAATTAAGTATATTTTTACACAACCGCATTTTTACCCCATTTTCTCTTATTTGGTATACCCAAATTGTTATGGTGAATATACAGCGTTTCCCCATAATAAAAGGACTTCACGCATATTTCCCTACTCAATATAACTTGCCCATCTGAACACAAAAAAATTAGTTCCTTTGGAATTGCTTTTTGGAATTGGGTATAGTTATATAAAAAAACAAGAGGACATAACAATACGTCCTCCCATTGCAGTTATTACAGTTACGATTATAATTTCACCAAACACTTTCTTATAAGTTCGTTCACTCTATCTTTTTGATAAGAACAACAATTACTCTGCTTCAAGAACTCGACCACATCTGCCACACGATAGCGAATTACCTTTGGGCTAACTTTGTAATACATCAGTTTCCCTTCGGAACGGTAATTTTGCAATGTACGCTTGCTTACTCTTAATATTGTGGCAACATCTTCAGAAGTAAGAAACAAGTTTGAATTATCCATGATACAATTTGTTTAGGCAATTTACAACTTCGTCCTTTTTACTATCCACAACCTTTGCGTAAATTTGTGTTACTTTTATATCACTATGGCCAAGCATTTCTTTTATTACGGGCAAAGGTATATCACTTGTAAGCAATGCCGTTGCATACGAATGTCGTCCGACATGAGTGGAAATGTTCTTTTCTATACCAACTTTTTCTGCAATTTTTTTCAGTTGTTTGTTTATAATTGCAGTTGCGGAACTAATAGCGTTCAACGCATCTTGTGCGTTTACTTCTTCCACATCCACTTTCAAGATATTAAATACATACTTATTTGGTAATACCTGTCCTCCGTTATTCTCAACGACCGCACGTCTTTTGTCCAACACAGACCTTACAAAGTCATTCATCGGAACAACCAGCGTTTTTTCCGTCTTACGCATACGGATTGATATTTTGCCACTGGTTACATTCTTCCATTTTAATGTAAGTATGTCTGATATTCTAAAGCCTGTATAACATTCAAACAAAAATAATTCCCGTGCATCATATAACGGACTTTGCAGCTTTAATTTCAAATCTTGAATTTTACGGATTTCGTCTATTCCCAAATACGTTCTCTCTGTCTGTTCTCTCTTGAATTTTATTTTTCTGAACGGGTTGCCCGTTTCATCCAAATCGTAATTGCGGTAAATATCCCCTACCAGTTTTGCCAATACCTTTAAATTGACGGTGGTGGTATTCCTATTGTTACCGACATTGTTCATCAAGTAATTCTCATACGCTTCAATAAAATCCAATGATATTGATTTTATTGGTAAATTTCCCTTGCCGACATAAAGACGCAATTTCTTTATTACTGATTTGTATTTCTTGTATGTGGCGTGCTTTTGGTTCTTACGCAGGTTTTCAATATATCTATCGGCATACTCAAACAAATCAAATGAAAATCTGTCGTTAATTTTGTTCCTGATAGTTTCTATACTTACGGAGCCGTCATTTAAAGCCAGCATACAAGTCTCTTTCTCCAATTCGGCTTTCCGCTGCGAGATTATGGCATTTAACGCCGTTGCGTTGGGATGATGTTTTCCTACGCATTGCCCTTTTTCATCCCAATAGTTTGGTGAAACGTGCAGCAATGTCTTGTAAGTGACCTTCCTGTCTTTGGTGATACGTAAACACACTGGTGCTTCATTTGTGGATTTCGATAGCTTCTCCCGTCTGATTACAACTTTGAATTTTGCTACGGTCATTTCTACTTTTATTTAATTCGGTTCGACATTCGTTTTTGCTTGTAAGTCACGGGGTAAAACATTGGTAAAACATTTCGCCTCGTTTTCTGCGAATAATGGAAATAAGAACGAAAGTTCCAAATCACAGATAGTCGGACAAGTAACTGAAAATCAGCAACCAAATTATTTTAGTTAAAAAATGCAGGAAAATGGGAGCAACCTGTATTAGAACTGGTGGTACCACCCAAGAAACTCCGAAGTACTTAGTAATCAAGTGTTTCGGAGTTTTTCTATTTACCGTAAACCGAGAAGTTACCTATAAAGTTACCTATGAGTTGTGCGGTTGAATGTTTATAAACGCACTTAAACTACTTTGATTAAATGCCATTAAACGAATGCTTTTAATCATCAATTTGATGAAAGGTTGGATTAAATCCGCATCTTCAATGGCAGAGACTGCTTCCCCTCTGGTATCTGTATAGTTACGATTCAAAACCATCAGGTCTTTCTGGAAATTCCTTTCTCGTCCATCTCGACCATTTTGTAATTTCCCAAATGTAGAATGATACAATGACACTTTGACATTATTGAACTTTTGACCTTTTCCATGAGAAGTTGAGTTGCATAATCCGTCAAACATGGGTTTCTCGTGAACACGACTTTTATAACCAATAAATCATAGAACCATGAACCAACACATTGAGTTGTCGCATTACCTATGTATCAAACTACTCACAAACATTGAACTTCGGATTGCAGGGTGTTTGTTAGAGGAAACCCAATACTCAAAGCATTTCGAGCATTATAATTGTATTATTCCCAAACCAAGAGTCCCTAACATCATGGGAAGTTAGAACATTGGTAACTTTTCCTTTGGCTTCGGATTGAAGATTCTGCCTTAAACAGACCTGTCTGGATATGTTTTCGGAATGCAGGATTTGCCAAGCAAGTTGTACTTTTGTGGCCACAAAATCCGTTTTGCCCACAAAAGCTATTTGCCGATTGCTGTTGCAACGGAGCGATAAATCGCAGTTCGCGAAGCAAAAAACAGGCATTTTGCACTTCGATTTCTATTGCTTCAATCTCAGTTTTTTACAGTCACAAAATCGCAAAAGACAAAAATTATGGAACAGCAAACAGGATTGAATAAGGGAGGCCGCCCCAAAGCCGTAAAGGACAAGGCTCAGACAAAGATCATATCCACGCGGCTTACGCTGGCCGAGTGGAAAACGATCATGAAAAGGATAACCGATGCCGGCAAGAAACCGTCGCACTTCCTGCGCGAACTACCGTTGCACGGCAAAGTCGTGGCGGCACGGACACAGGAGGACAGACGGCAAATCAGAATGCTGGAGGGTGGATGCAACAACCTGAACCAACCGGCAAAGATGGCACATCAACAAGGCTTTCCGAGAACCAAAGGAAAAATCACCGACTTGCTGGACGAGTTCAACAAAATCATCGCGGATATATGATGGGCGACTTGAAGAAACGGGCGAGCTTCGCCAAGCTGGTGAACTACGTGAACAACCCGAAGAAAGCGCGACTTATCGACAACAAGGATGTGCGTCTTGATGGCAACGCAGCCATTGCAAGAAGTATGCAAGGACAGGCTGATGACAAGCCGAGGCGCAGGCTGAAAAATCCGACATACCACACTTCGCTGGACTTCGCCCACGAGGACATGCCCAAGCTGACGGATGGACTGATGGCCGAAATCGCCCGTGAGTACATGAAGCGCATGGGAATTGTGGACACTCAATACATTGTATGCCGTCACACCAACAGGGAACACCAGCACTTGCACATCGTGGCCAACAGGGTTGACAATGACGGAAACACCATCAGCGATCGGAACGATGCCATACGCAACGTGGGGGTGTGCAAGGCTCTCACGAGGGAATACAACCTGCATTTCTCCAAAAGCAAGGTGAATGTGAAACGTGACCGTCTGCGCGGCAAGGACAAGGTGAAATACCAAATCCGTGATGCCGTCAAAGCGGCCTTGCCCCGTTGTAACAGTTGGTCGGAATTGTGCGACAGGCTGGCCAAGCAAGGCAGCGGGGTGAACTTCAAGTTCAACAGGCGTAACGCGCAATATAATCGGAGTGTCATTCACGAAAGATGAAATATTGTTCAGCAGCTCACGGAAAGACCGCAGTGTGGGCTTTTACAAAATAGACAGGCTGTTGGGTGGAAATATCTGCGACGGCTTGCGTTGGCAAGCGACCGTTAACGTTGGCGAGCCAAACCTTGCGACCGCAAGCGTTATCTGTCATGACAGTACATCTGTATTGTGGAATGCTGTGACAATCATTGAACATGGCGAGACATCGGCAAACCCGGAATGCAGCGAATATTTCAATGAAACGGACGGAAGCATAGTCCGTGTAACTGTTGATATGCTCATTGAGTTGTATGTTCAGCCGCACCAAGCCAAAGTGTGATCCGGTGGAGGCGGTGGAGGAAACGACAGCGACAAGGAAAAGGACAAGTACAAGCCAAGAAAGATTAGAAGATGAAAGACGAAATGCAAAACCTGACAGACCTAATCGGGGAATTGGCGGAGGACATCGAGGAAATCAAGACCACTGTGAAATCAAAGGATACCTCGGACATGGACGAGGCATTGAAAAGGCTGGAAGTGAAGCTGGAGCCGTGCATCTGTTTCTCTGGCGGCAGCACGGCGGACAACATCAATGACATTTTCAGGAGCAAGGAAGCCATCGCCGCCTACCGGAAATCTCTGATTGATGAAGTAGGGGCAAGCCTGCTGGCGAATATGGATGCCAACGAGCAGGACAAACTCAAATGTGGATACCTACAAGGTACGGCATCCTGCTAGACATCCGTAATATGCTGGCCGGGCATATAGAAGAAAGCCGACGAATTTCAGGTAACGGACAAAAGAGCCAACCGCTGACAAGAGGATTCTTATTCCTCCAAAAATACAATGCAATATCCAAGCGGATAAAAGCACTCTGGCACAAAATCCCCGAGGCTGGTACAAGAACCCTTATTTACGGGCAGCCATTATCTGCACTCTCGTATTCTTCGTGCTGTCTGCCGCCAGTTGGGTGCAATGGCACGAATACCGTGAGGGGAACAGACGACTGAGGACGGTCGCTGACAAGCACAAAGTAACCACCGTCATGATTAGAGAACTTTACCCGGAGCTTGCCGTGCCCGTTGGGGCATACGAGAAGCTGGTGGAAACTGTCGGATTGGATTTCATGTTGGCGGTATTCCACAGGCAGCTTGAAAAGATGAAAAGTGAAGAAAGCGAGAAAGGCAATTAAAAATTATAATGAATAATGATGGACCGCTGATGTGGAAGATGTGTAGAAACATCCTCACATTTTATGAAAATGAAATCTTTTGATAATCATTCCAACTACTCAAATAACCACTGTTCTTGTTCAGATATAACTTAACTTTCCCAGTATTGCCAAAGGAATTCTTGCTTATTATAATTTCAAACAGATTATGCAAATCATTTCCATATTCATCGCAAAACACTCCGAAGTATTCAGGTCTGTGAACCATCAGTACGACGTCAGCAAGTTCTTCTATGAAGCAAGAACCACGTAAGTCTGACAGTTGAGGTATTTTTCCGTCTACTCCCTCACGGTGTTCCAAATTACGGTTAAGCTCTGATATTGCTATGACTATTATCTGCAATTCGACAGCCAGTTTCTTCAGCAAAAAACAAATTTTGCCAATAGTGTCGTTGGCGTCAAAACCCTCATTATAAGCTATGAACTGAAGATAATCCACATAGACTACTTTTATGTCGTTTTGTCGGACAAACTGTTTGAGGTCGCCTGTGAGTGCATCAATTGTGAGATCTTGATTGAAATACAGGAAAAACGGTGACGCCGTTAATTCGGATAGCGGTGATTTCTCAGCATCGTATTGTGATGATGATGGATTACCTGAAGTGTCGCCAGCAATGGACAATGCCCTTGACAAAAGTTGCTGCTCATTCTGGCAAGTTGAAACATAAGCCACAGGGACACCACCAATGGCCTTTTTAACCGCCATATTAAGTGCAAAAGTCGTCTTACCCATTGCTGGACGGCCACCGATAACGACAAATTCTCCGGGTATGAGTCCTCCGACAATATTGTCTATATCTTTAAAGTCTGTGTTTATTGCAACTGAGTTAATAACATCTTTATCATTATAAGTTCTGTTTATAAATTCTTTTATATGTGCGATTTTATCCATATAATTTACTCAACATCTATAATTGTGTTTCCTTTTATTGAAAGTAAGACCTTGTCACCAGTGCATTTGTTCCTAATCTTACATAACAGTTTTGTTGGAAGTTGAGCGGTTTTATTATCATACTTTATAAAACATGCACTTGGCAGTAAATTCGTTATCTCTGCTGTAGTGGCTTTTATTTGCGCGTTGTTCTCAACTTCCTGTTTTACTATATTTACAAGTTTCTTCAGCAAAATTCTCACGCTGTTGAATGTATTGAATTTTAAAAACTTGTAAAGACTGTTTGTCTCATCCTTATCGTCGATAATAACCATACAGCGGTGTTCGCCTTCGTTTCTTACCCTACGCAGATTTGAATAGTCTATTTTAATCCTGTCGTTTTTGAAAAATGTATTGCAGAAAGCATTGAGTTTGTGCGAGATGGCAATGTCGGCAACTGTTTTTACATCGTTGCTCTTATGGTATTGGTATTTTTCTGCTTCTTGACTTGTGCCTGTCTCTATCGCGTGCTGTAAATCGCCGATGTCAGGATAAGCGGTGAAATAATAGTAGTTGATAATATTTTCAATTTGATAAAAGGCGTTGACGCAAAATACATAAAAGCGGTATTGCTCTTTTTCGGTCAGTTTCAGGGCCGCATTCTCCATCCGCAGGTTATCTATTGTCAGCTGGTCACGCAATCTTTGCTGTCTGATAAAGTCGTATGAAATGCTGTAGTTCGCCCTTATGTCAAGTGCCTCACGAATGGCCTTAACATCTTTTTGAACGGAGGATGATTCAGACACGACGTTTGCGGAAAACGTCAGATTTAACGCTTTCCGCAACTCTCTGTTAAACTCTTCATCCTGTTTTGAGAGTATTACTATCTTGTTTATGGTTGATTTTAATTTTTCATCCATGTCCTATATTTAATAAAACATCCAATTCTTTATTCAGTTCATCCACGTCAACTGGTTCTAACGGAGGAACGGTAATTTTCTTGCTGAGATGGATAAGCCAGAACTGTTTGTCATTTTTGTCGCGGCAGATTGATATTGATAGCAGCTCTTTTCGCGTTTCCTGCTCTGGCTTTACACCATTATTGACCGAGGCGAATACTTTTTTACCGTCGAGCATGAAGTATGCATAACGGTGTGGCTTGAACTGTTCTCCGTTGTCCGTCATAGTCTGCTCCACTGATGTTTCAGACTCTGTTATAATCACTTCCGTGGTGTTTTTCTTCTCAAAATCCAACAATGGTATGGTCTCCACGTATGTGATTGAGTGGGCGGTGGTTTTCAACGGGTCACGTGTCTCGCGGACAAGTTTCTCAAACTTATCATGCAAACGCTTGTAGACGCTGTCGTCTTCACCTTTGACCATTTTCATGTACATCAGCTTCCCGTCAAGAACATTCACGAGGTCAGGATTGCCTTTTTTCACATGCCCTTTTTCTTTCTTGTACTTCGGGAAAAACTTGGAATATGCCACACCATAACCGTATCTGTCCCAAATATAAAGTATGTTGCGTATGTCACGCACGTACTTTTGGGTTACGTTCAGTTTGTCGCTTACGATTATGCCGGTAACTTCCTGCCTGCCGCCTATTTTTTGTAAACGGGTCTTCTTCTCATTTATTGTGAAGCCTTGACTTTGTATTATCCGCACCAGCTCTTTACGAAAATCTTCGTCTTTTTGATACACATTGTGCATTGACGAAAATGTTATGTCGTCTGCATAGCGTGTGTAACGCAGTCCAAAACGTTTGGCAAGTCCGGCAAGCCTGCGGTCGAGCGTGTCACAAATCATGTTTGTAATGATTGGAGACGTAGGCGCACCTTGTGGCAGCACATAAAAGTCTTTCTTGGTTCCGTCTTCAAGCGTGCGTGTTTCTTTCATCGAGCACATACCTGCCAGCACATTAGCCACAGGTATGGGAAAATTGAAAGGCTTTAGTTGCAGGCGCTTCCAAATGCGCGGCTGCTCTATGCTTGGGAAAAAGTCTTTTAAGTCAATGTTTAATATATAGTTTTGGCTCTTATGGACATTGGCATTGGTTACGACAGACCGTTGCTCAGTGAAGCCCATTGCATAGTCAGATGGGGAGTAAACGGCTTTGAATATCTCGTTTACATACCGCAACAGCAGCATGAAACTTTGATTCCTCGGTGCAGTTATCTGCCTATAACCGCCTGATTTCTTCTTTATCTTGAATTGCTTGTAACGATGAAACGTGTGATTGGGGTTACAATAAAAGGCTATATGTTTCATCGTAAATGGATAAAACTTATCAATCTGTCCCATTTCCGCCATTTCATCTTGTTTAAGACGATTGAGCAGAGCAAGAATGTCATCCTTGTCCGCCATGCAGTGTGCCAGTGTTGCTATTTCTGTTTTATCCATTTTGGTTCATACAAATAAAAAGCGGTCTTGACTTATCTGTACTGAAACGTTCTTTTCTTTATGTAATATATAACTATACAAATAAACTATCAAAATCCTAACATCAAACATAATAACACCATAAGTGTATCACGTTAACGATTGGACATTGTTATCTTCAAGCCTAGATGAGCAAGAAGACATCCCGCGAATCTGCTCCCGAAAGAGCAGGGCTTGCGCCACGCAAGACGAAGTTCAAAATGTAGTTTCAGTCGACAGAAATGTCAAAGACCGCTTTGTTTTAATTATTCGATTGCAAAGTTACATCATTACTGCGAAATCTTTATTCGTAATAAAGGGTAAATTTGCATTTAAGCCATTTATATTTGCTCAGTCAATATTCCAATAGGCATCAGGCTTTCCGTCCAATGCATCATTTATTTCTTGGTCACTCCATCCCATTACATCTTGAACATAAGTTCCATTATAGTCATCATACGTTTTCCGTTCTCCAAGATATTCATCATTGTAATTATGAGATTTTGCACCTCGTTTAGGCAACGACGGATTAAGGTCGTGGAAATAAACTTCTCTTGCAATTCCATTTTTGACTACTCTCGTAGAATAACGGTTCTTGCCTTTAAACATCCAAACCTCATCATATACACATGGCAAAACTTCCTCTCCATTTTCATTGATGATTCCCCACTTGTTGTCATTGTTGGCGAGATTAGAAGACTGTTTCCCAATCTTCACCCTGCATAATCCTTGTTCAAAGCCTTCAATCCAATCGTACTTACCGAATTTAACAATTTCGTTTCCTTTACTGTCTATTACGCCCCATTTGTAATCAGAGTTCTCAACAACTGTTACCTCACCGTAATTCTTCTCTACAATGTTTTTCATTTTCACCTCTATTATCTGTTTTCTGCTGCAAAGGTAACAACGTATAACGAACTCTATTTTCGTACTTTCAGATATTCTGCTTCCATTTCACATATCCGCTCCCAAATCTTGTCTTGAATCTCAGATGGTTCAAGCACTACAAGTTCTTTGCCAAAAGATGCCAATTCGCGTATCAGCTCGTAATTCTCTTTGCAGTCAATTCGATAGAAGCGGCCACCATTAAGTACGGGATACTTCTCTCTGAGTTCTGATGTTTTCGCATCATTCAGTGTACGTTGTGATTCATGGATAGGCTTTGTGGCAACGTAATCTTTTGACAAATCGCTCACCCAAAAATATATCTCATACAGCGGACTGTCATCAAACAATGTCACACCAACAATGTCTTCAAACCGTTCATTGAGGTCACCTTCATAGTCAATATATTTGTGTGACGGTAGAGGTACGACATCATCAATACGGTCAAGAGCGTAATTTAAAAGTTTCAGGTCGCTTTCGACTGAACCGAATAAATACCATCGGCGATTATATTCTTTCAGCAAATATGGATATATAACAACCGTCTGCCCTTTATCTGGAGTATTGAATTTATGGTAATGTAATTCTATTACTTGGCGTTCGGAAATTGCAGTGAAAAGCTTGCCAAAGATATTCGAACCTTCAAGTGGATTCTTTGTAAAAGATACAATTTTTCTTTCATTATGCTTTACGCCAAGTCCGAGTCTCAGGCCTTCTAATCCTTCTAAATTTGGAAGCCCGTCAAACTGTCCCAACAGCGACAAAGCTTCTTTTAACAGATATTCTTCATCATCAGTAAGAGTTTTGTTGAATATTGAAAAGTTTGGATTGGCGTAGCGAAGGCACATTTTCTTTCTGCCAGTCCTTTCATCTGCGATGTAATAACGTTCGATGTCCACGCCATCAAACGGACCTTTGTATTCAAGATATTCAATGTCTTTTTCTATCGTCCTGCGACCAACACCGTCAGTTTCTGGATTTATTTCGGATAGCTGGTTGTTTACCTCTTCGGTTAAGTCATCAAGTGAATAATTATGGTACCTATTGGATAATAGCTCGTCCAAAATTTTGTACCTTGTCATTGCGTTTTTGTTTTTCGGCATAAACCTATATTTCTTTTAGCAAGTTAAACAGATACGTTTCGGTACACTCTTCTATCTTTTGTTTATCTTGAGAATAGATAACAGATGTCAAAGTCTTTGGCAGGGCTGCATACCCCATTAAGCAACCACAAAGCATATAAGCAAGTTCTTTATGATGATATGCTCTATTCATCATAAACCTTTCAATTTGGTCAAATCCCCTTGATTTTATAAAGAAGGACAGAATCGCTTGAAGTACAGGCATATCTTGTGGTATTGAAAAATTATCTTTCTTTTGCTTTTTGTATTGCCAATAATCTCTAATTGTATTTAAGATAAGATCTCCTTTGGCATCAAGAGATGGGAATTTTTCCTTAAAAATCTTACCTGTATTACTTATTATGTCAAGTATTCTATTGTCAGAAACAACACTATTTTTTCCGTTGGGATTATTGAGAATGAAATTTAATACAATATCAAAATACTGATATTCAATATCACTTTCGTCCTCAATAATATGCAGCCCTTTATGGAAAACTATATTATCAAGCGTTACGGTTTGTTCTGAAGTGGAAATCTGTTTTTTTAACGTTTTCAGAATATTATTAATATTGTCACTGAACCTTGTAAAGAGAGCCTCTAATGAAGCATCATATTGTGTAGTTCCTGATACTGCAAAGGACAACTCGTCTTTAATATTTTTGAGTTCATGTTTTAGGGATTTATACTCAGCGTTATTTTCTTTAAATCTGTTTATAATTTCCTGCAATTCTTTTTTTCGAATATATACACTACTTCCTTTCGGGAAAAACTTTCGTTTTTTCCCTTCACGCAAACCATTTTCAACCTCCAGATTTTTAATTTGTTGAAGTTCATTCTTTGCTTCATTGATGTTTTGATCTTCTAAAACATCAAGTTTTTTTGAGCATTCTATTTCTTTCTCTTTTAGTTGTTCCAGCTTTTGATCATAAGAAGGAGATTTGCGTTTCGCTATTTCAGCACATCTTTTGATGGACAATGGAAGTATCTCATTTACGATATGCCTTAAAACATCTACAGATGTCTCTATACCTTGATTATCAGAAGAAATAATATTTTGTACAGTTGCTAAAGCCTTTTTGACAGGAACAAAGTTGGGAATCACACCTTCGCTAATCATTATATTAGTGTTTAACCCCGCTACTTGGTTCTTAAGTTCATTCAAAGCCAATACCAAGGTTTGATTCTTCTGCGAAGTATTAGTTAAGACACCGCATGTATATGCAATAATCGCCCCCTTTATAGAATTAAACAAATTGTCTTTCCGGATATAATCATCCATATTAAAAGGAATAGAACTGGTTCTATCGAATTTGACTGGATGTAAGTTTGTATCAGGCTGGATATAGAATGAATCTATGTATTTCTCAATCGTTTTGACCTCTATTATTATTTTAGACTCAGCGACAAATGATTTTATGGCATTTTCGCTCATAAAACGGAATGATATCATACCTCGTTTATAATAAATCGTGGTCGGGTATGAGTAACATGTTATTTTTCCTTTTGATACAGGTGTTAGCAACTCCTTGTTCAAGAGGGTTTCATCAACTTGAATTGCATATTCACTTAACGGCTCATCCCTAAATAGGAGTAAATTAGTAAATGACCCCTCCTTGTTTATATATCTGGTCAAATCATTGCCAAATGAACGCCGTTCGTAGAAATTGTACGGAGATAAGCTTTCTGTTATGAAAGTCTCCATCAAATTCCAAGAATCTATAATAATCCAATATTTCATCTTTAGTTTTTCCTTGTTTCAGTCCATGCATCTGCAGGAACATTTTTTTCCACTATGCATGACGGTTTTACATTGTTCAGAAAGCGTGTTACCTTACTACTGGAAAAAGATATGCATAAGCTATATGATGCACGAGTACAAGCAACATAGAACGCATTTCTATCTATGAGTTCTTCGTTATTCGCAAATGGTATGAAGACATTATCAAATTCTGTACCTTTTGCAGAATGATACGTCAATATGCATGGCAAATCAATGTTTGTAAAGTCTAATGTGTCAATTGTATGATAAGGTACTTCTTTACGAGTGCGATAGAGCACTTGCGTTTGTATTCCTTTTTCTTGGAAAAACTGATGTACATATTTGACATCTTCTTCAAAAGGTACAAGAATGGCTACATCATCTAAATCCTCCATTTTTATCTTATTGACAATCGTTTTAAGTTCATCCTCTTTGCTCTTAAACTTTTGAACTACAGGTTTAGGATATTGAGGATAATCACTATTACCTCCATCTTTCATGTTGTCCGTAATAAGATCCACTGATGGTATTACAATGTCTTGAGCCATTCTTGCAATAGACTTAGGCAAACGATAATTATATTTCAGGAATAATCTTCTATATCGTAATGCAGAAGTTATTTCGTCCATACTTGCACCACGATTTTGATAGATTTTTTGTGCAGAATCTCCAAACAAGGTGAGACTTTTGTTTACTTTGGGGATAAATCTGCTTATATAGTTAGCTACACTAAAATCCTGCGCCTCGTCGATTATCAAGTAGTCAATTTTATTTTCTGCTTTTTTAAATAGTGTGCCACTGGGTATAAGCATATAGTCAATACTATTTAAGTTCACATGAGAATGTTCATTGACTTCTCTAAACCATTTAACTCTTCTTCCAAAGGCTCTATAAAAAGAGTATGCAACCCAATCAGCAAAGTCTATGCTAACTAAAAGTGAATCTGGATATTTTTCACTGGCTTTGGAATAATCCGTCCCTACAAATTCAAATTCGCGAATATTCCCATCCTGAAAAATATATAGTTTTTCATTTAGAACCTCTACGAATACATATGCTTGACCTTCAACAATTCGATTTGTTGAAGTATCCAAAATGGTCAACGTTTCAGTTTTTCGGTAAAAGCTATTTCCCTCAATAGCAGAGCCATTTAACACGCAATGAATTTCTTTATAAATTCCATGTATAGAGTTCGTTGGGTCGTTGACTTTAAATTTTCCTTGGTTAGAATAGGCAAATGTCCTGACTGAAATCCCATTAACTATGAATATTTTAGGATAACCATTAACATCAGTAGTAATTTTACATTGGCAATATACATCGCCTATTAAATCAAATCCACGATGGTTCCAAGCCCAGTCATAGGCGATACGTTCTTTATCCAAGTCGAGTTCGTCTAATCCATAAGCTACCATTCGTTTTAAGGCACGAGTGTATACAACTAAGGCATAAGAGGCACTATAAGCACTTGCTTGTACTGCTCTATGTATTGCAAGGTTAGTTTTTCCACTACCTGCAGCTCCTTGTACAATCAAATTTTCATTGGGGTCTCTGACTATAATTTGTCGTTGAGAATCGTCCAAATTTGATATAAACCATTTCTCTAGCCTCATAAATTACGATATTTGTTCTTATTTAGGAATTTAATATCCTTATTGTTATTCAATAACATTTATGGTGCAAAGTTACAAAATAAATACGAACTCTATATTCGTAATAAAACTAAATCTCGCAAATTGCGTTATAATTAGGGCACTTTCAGTCAAAACTGTTAGTGCCATTTTATTATACGTTGATTAGCGAATGATTACCTTACTGCCACAGGGATTCATTCTGCCAATCCTTACAAAAGCCCATAGCCACGATGTCTATTGGCGGGAACTTGGATAATAAGTCTGCTATTTTTGCATTAAAGTTGTTACTTGGAGAAACAGCGGAAAGGAAATACCTGATAATGCACAAGCGATAAAACACCTTTTTCTTATCCAGCTTGGACGTATCAATCCAGACTTTAGAAGCCTTACGTGGCTCTGCTGGGTTGAGCATAAAATCCCTGTTCCATACTCTCGCATGGTGGCAGCACATATTGCGCAAATTGGCAAGCACAGTAAGCCAAGAAGTGAATACTTGCGGTTTTAGTCCGAAATAGTCGGCAATAAGTTTCCTCAGCCGGTTGCTTGCAATATTGGAATAGATGTAGTTCAAGTTTCCGAAAGACAAGACCTCGGTTATCATCCATGCCGGAGGATAGTCCTCAATGTAATTGTGCCTGAAATTTTCAATGTATTCTTCCTTACTTGATGCCAATTCCTTTTCTATGACTGCCAGCGTTTGGTTGAATTTCTCACCGTTGGCAAAGTATTCAGCCTTTGTTATCCAATACTTGTCGTTAAGTTCTTGGCATCCCATATTTGCCAACACACTGCGGATTGCCACTTCTATCTTTTCTATTTCATTGAAAAGCACGATACGCAACTTCTTGTCAAAACGGTAAAGCGTCATCACCTGCTCAAAGGTCGTACCGCCCTTCAAGGCCAAGTCGCTTTTTGGACTTTTGTAGAACGGAAAGATATAAGCAGACAACCTGTGATAGCCGATATTCATCATATAGCTTTCCGCTTTGCCCTCATCGCAGAAGTGCATTCCGCGGCTTTTGAGTAGCTGGACAATCTCTTTTGGTGTTGAGTATGGCTTGGGGAAACCTGTTTTCATGTACCTATAATAAAAAAACGACCCGCCGATTTGAGCATTGTTAAGAGGCTTGGCAGGTTCTAATGGTGCAAAGATACAGTTTTCTCTTCAAAGCACAAAATGTTTCGTCAAAATTCTCCGCACCCTTTTTCAAAATACCTTTTCTAAGCACTATCTTTTCTTACACCACAGCATTAAAACAGGAAATCAAGACAAACGGATTTGAGAGCATATAAACATGATTTTCATACACACAAAAATTAAATACGTTAAATCTCTCCATTTCAGAATGTAGGCAGAACCTATAAATCCACTTTTCTATCTTTTTAACAGAAAGATATTGATAATTAACGAATAATAGATACAATAACTGTCATTATACTATATTTTGTTGCAAAAAATATAAATTATTTGCGACAAAAAGCCAAAGTTTGAGCATGTTATAGAGGATTATTTAGCAATAAAGCGATCTAAAAACAGATAGTTTGTTTCCGTAAAAGAACAGCCATCTGTTTCTTGTTTGGAGGAAAGTGTCATCGTGTCAAAATGTCAAAGTGTCATTGATATTTCAGAATTTGCTGTAATGTCCATGCGCCTCTTTGCGGATGAAATCACGTGCGCCTTCTCGCAAGAACCTTTTGACGGTGGATTCTGACAAGCCTATTTTCCTACCGGTGGCAACAGCTTCGGATGTGGTGAAAGATTGAGGCAAGAGGACAAGCAATTCGGTGTGGCGTAAGTCCAATACTCCTACTTCTATTTCAGGAGTTATGCGGCTTTCCATCGCGCGGAAATATTCAATCAACATGATGGCACGCATGGCACTCTCTTCGTCAATCTCTTTTATTTCAGCTTCTCCACATATACCACGCATAACTTGTATGACAAGACAAAAGCGGATTATGTAAGTCTCCAGTTTGCCACACAAGGCTTTCTCCGTTTCGTTTTCCGAGTCTGAATAGATACGGCTGTTCACCTCGTTTTTCCAGCTTATCAACCGATGTTTCGCTGACAATGAAAAGGAAAGTTCAATGGAGTTTATTTTCCCCTCTTGTGCAGTAGGCGGCTTTATGCCATCTACCTTTCGGATGATATGCTCCCATTCCTCCAATACCTCTCCCGGCATGGAAGTTTCGTTCCAGGAAGGCATTGTTGAGATATGGGGATAGACCTTCAAGAAACGTGAAGAAAATCCATTCAGGGAGCGTTTACCACCAAATAACGCGGAAAGCATACCGGGTTGCGTCGAGCCGATAATGGAACAATAAGGCTGTGACAGGAAGATGTACTCATTGTTCGACTTCCGGGTATATTTGAATGGCGTGCCGCTGAACAGGCTCAGAAAATAGCTTTCATCCGAACCGTTGTAACGGTTGAAGTTGGAAAGCAGGCTGTCATCTCATCATTGTAGATGAGCACTCCACGGGGATTGTCACGCATGGCTGAAATAAGGGCTTCTATGGTAGAGTTGACCACCACATGACACTTGCGCTGCGGCATCTCCATCTCTTCCGGCATGGATTGCTGCTTGCGCTGTTTGGCAGTAAGCCGTTCCCATTTGCGATACAGGCTGATTTCTTTTAAATATACACGATCATAGGCTTCATCCAACTTCAGCAGAGGAGTAACTGCCTGGCGCAATGGCGGTGTCTTGCCGCAACTGGGTGGGCCTATCAGCACCATGTAGATGATAGGATGGCTTACCCACCCGGTCATAAAACGTGCCGACCACGTATTACCCATAGCTGCGGCAAATACAGTCAAGAAAGCAGCGGAAGTGAAATCAATTTGGTAATTTTCGTACCTTTGCAGCGATTCCACAATGTCTCGGATTGAGGCAGGGAATATACCGACAGGGAAAGTAACAGAGTTGTCCATACATTTAGATAATTTGGTTACGTTTACCGAGCGCCTTGCGCACCTCATATTCGGGATAAAGTACCTTGTTGCCTGTCTTGACGGGTTTAAGAATGCCTTTCTTGTCCCAGTGCCACAAAGTTGCATCGCATACACCGAACAACTCTTTTACCTCCGCCTTGGAAAGCATCCGCTCCTTACGGGCCGCTTCCACCATGGAGCCAAGTTCATCCTTGGCACGGCGGATAAGTTCATCCGAGAATGCCTTCAAGTCTGCGGCATTCATTTCCACTTTCACGTGGGCTTTACCATCGTTGAGGATATTGAATAAATCGTCCATAATATCTGTTTACCGTCTTGGTTAAGGCCGGTCCTGCCGACGGATTGAAGACAGAAACGCCACCGCTCCAACATGGAGTGATGGTGCAAAGGTATATGGCAATCAGCTGAATTAAAAAGGTATAAGGGTTCGTTCAGTTCGCGAATCTGAAAACGAACTGAACGAATTTAAGCGAATCGAATTCAAGCATTCGATTGTGTATTTATGAGCAGAACTTTTGCCTTTATAGCATCAATGGCAAAGCGATGTTCGGGTTCATCTTTGCCGTACTGTTTCCGGTTAGGCGAAAGGTTTTGCAAGTAGCTTACGCTTTTCTGCAATTGCCGTACACCAACTATGGTATGATTGGGGAACGATGCACGCATCGCATCCACGAATCGGGTCAATGGCATCTTAGGGCTAATCTCCCCGGTTTCAATAAGGGCTATATACAAGTGGGCTGTGCTCATGCCTGTGCATTGGCGGCTTGTCCATTCCCCAATTCTTTTCACCATGCTCTCATCTTGAGAGGAAAGCAAAGTCAGGAATGTATTGCCTGTTGCAATTTGGTTATTGGATTTGCCGCGCTCACGATATTGTAGACAACGTCTTTGGAAGAACTTATTCCAGAACAATTTGAGCAAAGAGGATATCAGATTTCTGTACTTGCGCTTATTTTGCTCCACCATAGCCTTTCTCAATTCATTGACTATCAGTTCAGGCGATTCTCCATACTTAATCCATGCAGCCATAGCCATCCTGTCATTTTCTTTTCCCTTGAAGTAGTTGGCTGCGAAATCGGACATAGAGAGAATTTCCAATAGGGCAGATGCCTCAAGATGTCCAGCGGCAACCATCTTTTCTATTTCTTCCCTAAAGACAGGCGATGACAAAAAGGCTTCCTCACCCAATTTTAATATGCCACAAATACCTTGCTCGTTCATCCTGGCTGCAAATTGGGCATATTCTTGCGGATGAGCTTCAAGCCATACCTGCACTTCATCTTTATCCTTCATAGACACTTTATCGTTTTTACTCACTATTATATTGAATGTTTGAAAAGGACAAAAATAAAGGCATTTTGATGCGCAAAAGAAATGCGCAACACTATTTTACAAAACAACCTCAATCCGAAACATTAGTATGTGCAAAATTTGCACATCTGCTATTATATTTGAAGCATATTTTTCAAAACACGTCCACTCTTGTTTGGTTGGTTATGGCATCAATTTCGTCTGCGATTTCGTCTGATGAGAGCTTGATGTAGTCCATGAATGTCTTTTGTGTCTTATGTCCACTCACGTGCATCATCTGTAAAATGGTGTATTTGTGTGTAAGATACATATTGGTTATACCGCTGCGGCGTGCCGTATGTGTGGTGACACAATTGTAGCGAGGCATCATCACCTCTCCCTTGCTGTTACGTTCCACTGTGATTTTCCCATCATCTACCTGCTTCTTTTGCTTCATGGTCAACTTGGTCCGAACCTTCACAGCCAATGATGGCACGGTTTGGGATAACTCTTTAACGTGAGTTCGGTATAATAATCTTATGCAATAAGCCTGCTTTTATCAATGATGTCAATATTGAGTGACGGTTTCTTAGGAAGCAGGTTGTATGCGATAAGCCCTGCAATCAGGTCGGAAACAAAACCGTCAATGCTGCGGTGCCTGGTATGTTCAATGTAGCATACATTCTTGAGTTCGTCGTTGACGGTTTCAATGAGCGCCCTTTTCCGCAGCAGGATTTTGTCGTGCAGGTCCATGAGCGAGTT
>NZ_JACJJG010000089.1 GCF_016899855.1 Marseilla massiliensis | reverse complement strand
CTCATAAGTCCCTGATAATCAGTACCTGTATATTGATTAAATTGAAATTTTGGGCTATAAAACTATCCGGCTTATCCATACTTCAAATTATATAACAAAACTATTGATTTTTAATCTTTTAAAAGAAAAACTCGATGTGCTCAATTTTATGTTGCTGAAAGGCCATCCAACAAAACTGCGGAAGAACCGCAAACGGCAATTAAGGCGGGCAAAAACAAATTTCTTGCAGGCAACCTGACGTTAAATAAAAAAAAATATGTAAGTTTGCAAATCGTATGGTGCTGAACTATATCTGGATATCGTTTTTCCTCATAGCGTTCGTCATAGCGCTGGTGAGGCTTGTGTTCATGGGCGACACCGAGGTGTTTCCGGCCATGATGAACTCGACGTTCAGCTCGGCCAAGACAGCCTTCGAGATATCGCTCGGGCTTACGGGCGTGCTGTCGCTGTGGCTCGGCGTGATGAAGATAGGCGAGAAGGGAGGCGTGGTTAACGCCCTGGCCAGGGTGCTCAGCCCCGTGTTCACCAAGCTGTTTCCCGACATACCGAAGGGCCATCCTGCCACGGGCTCCATCTTCATGAACATCGCCGCCAACATGCTCGGCCTCGACAACGCAGCCACTCCGCTCGGCCTGAAGGCCATGGAGCAGCTCCAGAGCCTCAACAGGAAGAAGGACACGGCCACCAACCCGATGATAATGTTCCTCGTGCTCAACACCTCCGGACTTACCATCATACCCGTGTCGATACTCGTCTACCGCGCGCAGCTCGGCGCGGCACAGCCTACCGACGTATTCATACCCATACTGATAGCCACGTTCTTCTCGACCCTTGCCGGCGTGATAGTGACCAGCCTGTACCAGCGCATCAACCTGCTGAACCGCACCATGCTGCTCACGCTCGGCGGCATGAGCCTCGCCGTGGCGGCGATAATATGGCTCTTCGGCTCGATGGACAAGGAGCGGATGAACCTCGTGAGCACTACGGCGGCCAATATCCTGCTGATGTGCGTAATCGTCGGTTTCATCGTGGCCGGCATGAGAAAGCGTGTCAACGTGTACGATGCCTTCATCGAGGGCGCCAAGGACGGCTTCACCACGGCCGTCAGGATAATACCCTATCTCGTGGCGATACTCGTTGGAATCGGCGTTTTTCGCGCCTCGGGCGCCATGGACGCCATTGTTGACGGTATAAAATGGCTTGTTGAACTGTGCGGCGGCGACACAGAGTTCGTCGGCGCGCTGCCAACCGCGCTGATGAAGCCCCTCTCGGGCAGCGGCGCCCGCGGCATGATGGTCGACGCAATGTCGACATACGGCGCCGACTCGTTCGTCGGCCGTCTCAGTTGTATCTTTCAAGGCTCCACCGACACCACGTTCTACATCCTCGCGGTGTACTTCGGCAGCGTCGGCGTCCGCTACACCCGCCACGCCGTCGCCTGCGGCCTGCTGGCGGATCTGGCTGGAGTAATAGCGGCAATAGCGGTGTGCTACCTGTTCTTTTAAAGGTGAAAAAGTGAAAGAGTGAAAAGGTGAAAAAGAAACATACACGTATTGAAGCAATGCAACGATACTGAATAAATATAATCAAGACCATGAACCAAAAGAATACGATATCAATATTGAGCAAGAAATTTGCTCTTAGAATGATAAAACTTTATAAATACTTGTTGGAAGAAAAACATGAATACATCATGTCAAAACAAGTCTACAGGTCAGGCACAAGTATCGGAGCGAACATTGCCGAAAGCCGTAATGCCCAAAGTACAGCTGACTTTATCAATAAATTAAGTATTGCATTAAAGGAAGCTGACGAAACTGAATACTGGCTTGAGCTGCTACACGAGTCGGAAACGATAGACGATAAACAGTTCGAATCAATAATAAGCGACCTAAAAGTCATAATCGGAACATTAACAAAAATCATAAAAAAGCTGAAAGAGAAGGCAAAACAATGAACATGGTATTTTTCACCTTTTCACTTTTTCACCTTTTCACCTAAAAACGATGGCAGATTTAAAGGGATTAGCTAAGGACACTGCAATCTACGGACTGAGCAGCATTGTGGGGCGGTTTCTCAACTACCTGCTCGTTCCGTTGTACACGGCGAAGCTGTCGGCGGCAAGCGGCGGCTACGGCGTCATCACTAACGTGTATGCATATACGGCGCTGCTGTTCGTCATTCTGACGTACGGCATGGAGACAACGTTCTTCCGTTACTCCAACAAGGAGGGCGAAGACCCGCGCCGGGTGTACTCAACCATACTTATGTCGGTGGGCTTCACCTCGATGGTGTTCGTCCTGCTGGTGCTAGCCTTCATATCGCCCATTTCATCGGCGATGGGCTATGCCGACCACCCTTCTTATATCTGGACGATGGCCTTGACCGTAGCGCTCGACGCATTCCAGGCCATTCCGTTCGCGTATCTGCGCTACAAGAAACGCCCGATAAAGTTCGCCGCGCTCAAGATGCTGTTCATCATAATGAACATCTGCCTCAACCTGGTGTTCTTCGTGCTGCTCCCCGCGCTGTATGAAAGCAGCGGCGGCGAGGGCTTCATAAGCAAGATATACGACCCTACGGTAGGTGTTGGCTATGCGTTCTACATCAACCTGTTCTGCACCGGCTCGATAACGTTCCTTTTCTGGAAGGAACTTACGGGCTTCAAGTATGTCTTCGACCGTGCGTTGCTTAAGAGAATGCTCGGCTACAGCTGGCCAATACTGGTGCTCGGAATCGCCGGAATACTCAACCAGACGGCAGATAAAATCATTTTCCCGTACGTCTACAAGGGAGCCGACGCCCATGCCCAGCTCGGCATTTACGGCGCGGCAAGCAAGATAGCGATGATTATGGCGATGATAACACAGGCCTTCCGCTACGCCTACGAGCCGTTCGTGTTCGGCAAATCCAAGGACAAGGACAACCGCGATACTTACGCCAAGGCGATGAAGTTCTTTGTAATCTTCACCCTTCTGGCGTTCCTTGCCGTCATCGGATACATGGACATACTGAAGCATCTGATAGGCAACGACTATTGGGAGGGCCTAAAAGTCGTGCCGATAGTAATGGCGGCGGAAATCATGATGGGCATATACTTCAACCTGTCGTTCTGGTACAAACTCATCGACAAGACCATCTGGGGCGCCTGGTTCTCTGGAGCCGGCTGCCTGGTACTCATCGCCGTCAACGTAATCTTCGTTCCACAATACGGCTATATGGCCTGCGCGTGGGGCGGTTTCGCAGGATACGGCACGGCGATGCTGCTCTCTTACTTCGTGGGACAGAAGCACTACCCCATCAATTACCCGGTGAAAGAGATTGCGCGGTACGTCGTCGTGGCGATAATCCTGTGCTTGGGAATGCGCTGGGCTAACGGTTCGCTGCCCATGTGGGGCGCACTGGCGGTAAATACGGTGCTCATCGCCCTGTTCGCTGCAATGATAGTGAAGCTCGACTTCCCCCTGAAGCAAATCTTGGGAAAGGTGAGAAAGTGAAAGGGTGAAAAGGCGAGAAAGGCCTAACACCATGCAAATACAACCGTAAAAACCGCATAACAATAAACCCCTACAAACCAAATAACCGCACAACCGCATAACCTCAAAACCTTATAACCGTAAAACCTCATAACCCCAAACCGTAAAAACCCATTAAAAAACATAGCAATGAAAAGATTATTGATGTCTATCGTGGGACTGCTTGCCCTTTTGCCGATGAAGGCGGACGAGGGTATGTGGACCCTGTACAACCTGCCCCAGGCGGTGTACGACCAGATGAAGGCTTACGGATACAGCCTTCCTTACGAGAGTCTTTACTCAGGCAACAACCCCATCAAGGGCTCGGTGGTGCTCTTCGGAGGCTTCTGCTCGGGCGTGGTTGTGTCGCCCGACGGCCTCGTGTTCACCAACCACCACTGTGGTTTCGAGGCAATCCGCAGCCATTCTACCGTGGAGCACGACTACATGCTCAACGGATTCTACGCCAAGACGGCAAAAGACGAGCTGCCGAACGAGAACCTCTTTGTCAGCTTCATGATTGAACAGCAGGACGTTACGGCACGCCTGCAGGCACTGGGCATTGACGATATGCCGTTCGACAAGCAGGCTGACGTCATCGACTCGATAGCCGCCGTGATGACCGACTCGGTAAAGAAAATAGACAAGTCTTACCACGTGGAGATTGACCCCTACTATGAGGGCAACCAATACTACGCCACCACGTACCAGCTCTTCCCCGACGTGCGCCTCGTTTTCGCAGTGCCAAAGTCGATGGGCAAGTTCGGCGGCGAGACCGACAACTGGATGTGGCCGCGCCAGACGTGCGACTTCAGCGTGTTCCGCATATACGCCGACCCGAAGACTAACGGCCCGGCAGAATACTCGGAGGCCAACGTGCCGTACAAACCGAAATCATGGGCACCCGTGTCGATGCAGGGTTACAAGGACGGCGACTTCGCAATGACCGTCGGCTACCCGGGAAGCACGGAGCGTTACCTCTCCTCCTACGGCATAAAGGAAATGCGCGACGCCGGCAACGCCACACGAGTGCAGGTGCGCGGGCTGAAGCAAGAGATAATGAAACGCCACATGGACGCCGACGAGGCAGTCAGAATCAAGTACGACTCGAAGTACGCCCAGAGCGCGAACTACTGGAAAAACTCGATGGGAATGAACAAATGTATCGATTCCATCGGCATAATCGAGCAGAAGAAGGCTTACGAACTGCGCCTGCGCCACTGGCAGGACACCACGGGATACCTCAAGGGCAAGCTCGACTTCGACCTCATGGCGAGGCTCTACGCCAAGTGTTTCAAGCACAGGCGCGCGTTCTACTACTGGTTCGAGACGTTCCGCGGAACGAACGAACTCGTCACCCGCGCCATGAAGGCCGGCAGCGGAATGGAGGTGAAAGGGTCTGAGAAAGACCCGAAGAAGCAGTACATCGAGTTCGAGGACAACAGCGACGAATGGGACGAGGCGCTTGACAAGGAGGTGCTGGCGGCCCTGCTTCAGAACTACCGCGAGCACGTGTCGGAGGAATACCTGCCGTCGTTCTACCAGACCATCGACAAGAAGTTCAAGGGCGACTGCAAGGCTTACGTAGACTACCTCTACAAGAAATCCATACTTATGAAGAGCGGCAAGAAGCTCTACTTCAACAAAAAGAGCTTCAACGAAGACCTCGGCGTGCAGCTGGGCCTTAGCCTGCAGGACTACATCGCGGCGCAAAGCGAAATACTAAACCCGCTCTCTGACTCAATCGACGTGCAGGAGAAATACCTCTGCGCGGCAAAACTGCGCATGGAGCAAGACCTTCCCCACTACAGCGACGCCAACATGACAATGCGCCTAAGCTACGGCCGCGTAGGCGGATTCACCCTCAACGGCTCGCCCTCGGGCTACTACACGACGGCAGAAAGCATTGTAGAGAAGATGAAGATGAGCGACCGCGTGCCTGAATATTTCGCCGAGCCGATAATGCACGAACTGCTCTCAGCCAAGGACTTCGGCCCCTACCAGGACAAGACCACGGGCAAGATGCAGCTCTGCTTCCTTACGAACAACGACATAACCGGCGGCAACAGCGGCTCGCCGATGTTCAACGGCAAGGGCGAACTCATCGGACTGGCCTTCGACGGCAACTGGGACAGCCTCTCGAGCGACATCTACTTCGAGAAGAACCTCGCCCGCTGCATCGGCGTAGACATACGCTACGTGCTCTACATGATTGACAAGTGGGGCCACGCCGACCGCCTGATGAAGGAAATAAACGCCAAATAACAACTGTCGCCAGCGCCCGTTCAACGGGCAAACCAACGGCAACAAACAACAACATCGCGGCCGCGGCGTAACCCGCTGACGGCCAGCCACTTCCCGAAAGGCCACCTTTTGCGTCGCGAAAGGTGGCCTTTCGTCGTGTAAAAGACGGCCTTTCGGAAGGTGAAAGGCCGTCTTTGCAAAACAGCCGGACGCCGAGCGCAGATACACTGACAACCAGGCCAAGCATGGGCGGACAGCATTGATGAGACTTTAACTATGCTAATATTCCTTAAAAAACAAGAAAACAGACATATTATATAAGGTATATGGCGAAAGTTTTGCTTACTTTTGCGCCCTAATCGAATAGGTAATACAGCGTTATGCAGAAGAATTTGGTAATAGTCGAGAGCCCCGCCAAGGCCAAGACCATAGAAAAATTCCTGGGCAAAGACTACAAGGTGATGTCCAGTTACGGCCACATACGTGACCTGAAGAAAAAAGAACTAAGCATAGACACAGACACATTTACGCCCGACTACGAGATTCCCGAAGAGAAGAAGAAGCTCGTGACCGAGCTGAAGAACAGCGCAAAGAACTCAGAGAAAGTATGGCTCGCATCCGATGAAGACCGCGAGGGAGAGGCCATATCGTGGCATCTCTGCGAGGTGCTCGGCCTGGACGAGGAAAAGACCAACCGCATAGTGTTCCACGAGATTACCAAACCTGCCATACTGGAGGCCATCAAGCACCCCCGCCATCTTGACATGAACCTTGTCAACGCCCAGCAGGCGCGCCGCGTGCTCGACCGCCTCGTGGGCTTCAGGCTGTCGCCCGTGCTGTGGCGCAAGGTAAAGCCCGCCCTCTCAGCCGGCCGCGTACAGAGCGTAGCCGTAAGGCTCATCGTTGAGCGCGAGAGGGAGATACAGGCCTTCAAGAGCGAAACCTACTACCGCGTGACGGCCGTGTTCGCCGTGCCCAACGAGGACGGAACGATGTCAGAAGTGAAGGCCGAACTTGACAAGCGCTTCGCCACCCATGACGAGGTACTTGCCTTCCTCGACAAGTGCAAGGGCTCCACGTTCACCGTGGCAGGTATCGTCAAGAAGCCCATGAAGCGTACGCCCGCGCCGCCGTTCACCACCTCCACCCTGCAGCAGGAAGCCGCAAGAAAGCTCGGTTTCACCGTATCGCAGACGATGATGGTGGCACAACACCTTTACGAGAACGGACGGATAACATACATGCGAACCGACTCCGTCAACCTGTCGTCGCTATGCATCAACTCAAGCAAGGCCGAGATAACCAGCCTGTGGGGCGAGGAATACAGCAAGCCGCGCCAGTACCACACGCACTCAAAGGGCGCGCAGGAGGCCCACGAGGCCATCCGCCCGACATACATGGACGCCACCTCGATAGACGGCACGCAGCAGGAAAAGCGCCTGTACGACCTCATCTGGAAGCGCACCGCCGCCAGCCAGATGGCCGACGCGCAGATAGAAAAGACAACAGTGACCATCCGCCTGAGCGACGCCGACGAGCAGTTCGTGGCCAACGGCGAGGTAGTGAAGTTCGACGGATTCCTAAAGGTGTACCGCGAGTCGTCCGACGACGAGGCCGACGGGCAGGAGGACACGTCGCACACGCTGCCCCCGATGACCGAGGGCGAGCAGCTTCAGCGCAGCGAAATCACCGCAACGCAACGCTTCAGCCAAGGCCCCGTGCGATATACCGAGGCCAGCCTCGTGCGCAAACTCGAGGAATTAGGCATCGGCCGACCGTCAACCTACGCCCCGACCATCAGCACCATACAGCAGCGCGAGTACGTGCAGAAGGGCGACAAGAAGGGCGAGGAGCGCCTGTACACCGTAGACACGCTGAAAGGCAACGCCATAACGAACAGGACGAAGACCGAAATGGCCGGCAACGAGAAGGGCAAGCTGCTGCCCACTGACATCGGCATTGTGGTCAATGACTTCCTGATGAAATATTTTCCGGCCATCATGGACTACAACTTCACGGCCAAGGTGGAGCAGCAGTTCGACACCATAGCCGAGGGAAAGGCACAATGGACGGCAATGCTCGAGAACTTCTACAAGAAATTCGAGCCTACCGTCGAGAAGACGATGAACACCCGCGAGGAGCACAAGGCCGGCGAGCGGGAGCTCGGCACGGAACCGGCCACGGGACGACCCGTGTTCGTCAAGATTGGCAGGTTCGGCCCCGT
This sequence comes from Marseilla massiliensis, assembly GCF_016899855.1. Taxonomy (GTDB): domain Bacteria; phylum Bacteroidota; class Bacteroidia; order Bacteroidales; family Bacteroidaceae; genus Prevotella. The sequence goes on along the minus strand of NZ_JACJJG010000089.1, from coordinate 2,714 downwards.
GGTGCAGATAGGCAAGGCCGAGGACAAGGATAAGCCCCGCTTCGCCCAGCTGCCCGCCGACAAGAGCATGGAGACAATCACGCTCGACGAGGCCCTCGAGCTGTTCCGCCTGCCGCGCACTCTCGGCGAGTACGAAGGCACGCCGGTAGTTATCGGCTCAGGACGCTTCGGCCCTTACGTCATGCACGACAAGAAATACGTATCCCTTCCGAAGACTGAGAACCCGCTGACCGTAACCCTCGACACCGCCATAGAGCTGATACGCAACAAGCGCCAACAGGAGACGCAGCGCCACATAAAGACCTTCGAGGACGAGCCTAAGCTGGAAGTGATGAACGGACGCTACGGCCCTTACCTGGCTTACGACGGCAAGAACTACCGACTGCCCAAGGCTATGCACGACAAGGCGGCCGAACTGACCCTCGAGGAGTGCATGAACGTAATCAACAACTCAAAGAAGAAGTAGCCGATGAGGAGAATCATCATCGTAGGATACATGGGCGCCGGCAAGACCACCGTAGGCAAGGCGCTGGCCAAGGACACGGGCCTGCAGTTCTACGACCTCGACTGGTACATCGAAGGAAGAATGCGGAAAACCGTACCGCAAATCTTCGCCGAACGCGGCGAGGACGGCTTCAGGCGGATAGAACACAACCTGCTGCACGAGGCGGCGGAGTTCGAGGACGTGATACTTAGCTGCGGAGGGGGCACCCCGTGCTTCTTCGACAACATGGACTACATGAACTCCCTTGCCGACACCGTTTACCTGAAGGCCGAGCCTGACGTGCTCTGCGCCCACCTGAAAATGGGCAAGACACGCCGCCCCCTGATCGAAGGCAAGTCGGAAGAGGAGCTGCACGAGTTCATAAAAAACCAGCTCAGCCAGCGCGAGGCTTATTACATGAAGGCCCGCCACGTGTTCGACGTGAGCCTGCTTGACAACTACGAGAAGATACAGACTACCGTGGCAAGCCTGCGCAAAATGCTCGATTTGTGAAATTGTATTCGTGAAGTTAAAGAAGTCTGTTCGTGAAATTAAAGAAGTTACAGAAGTTATCACTACGCTCCGCTTCGTTAGAAGTTAAAGCCGAATGCACTGTCGGTTATATTTAACGAGGCTATTGGCTATAACTTCTGTAACTTCTTTAAATTCTATAACTTCATAATGAATTAATAAAGAAATATCACTATCTTTGTGGAGAATTAACGCCTGCCTTGCAAAAGACGGCAAAACGCAATGCAAAAGGCGGTCTTTCGTGGCCTGAAAGACGGCATATCGCAGGCCAAAAGACGGCCTTTCGCAAGACGGGGCGCCACGCTCGCTACCAAATAACGCAAACAACAATAAAACTACCACACCTAAATGAAGAAATGGACGATTGAAGACTCTAACGAGCTTTACAACATCAGCGGATGGGGAACATCCTATTTTGGCATTAACGACAAGGGCGACATGTACGTCTCGCCGTGTAAGGACAACGTGGAGATAGACCTGCACGACGTCATGGACGAGCTGGCCCTGCGCGACGTTACGCCGCCGGTGCTGCTGCGTTTTCCCGACATCCTGGACAACAGAATCGAGAAGACGTGGAGCTGTTTCAAGAAAGCCTCTGACGAATACGGCTTCAAGGGCGAGAACTTCATCATCTATCCCATCAAGGTCAACCAGATGCAGCCCGTCGTTGAGGAGATTATCAGCCACGGACGGAAGTTCAACCTCGGCCTCGAGGCCGGCTCCAAGCCCGAGCTGCACGCCGTCATCGCCGTGCAATGCCAGAGCGACTCGCTCATCATCTGCAACGGATACAAAGACCAGAGCTACATCGAGCTGGCGCTGCTGGCACAGAAGATGGGCAAGAGAATCTTCATCGTGGTGGAGAAACTCAACGAGCTCGACACCATAAGCCGCGCCGCCAAGAAGCTGGGCGTGCGCCCCAACCTGGGCGTAAGGATTAAGCTGGCCTCGTCGGGCAGCGGCAAATGGGAGGAGAGCGGCGGCGACGCGAGCAAGTTCGGACTGACAAGCTCGGAGCTGCTGGCGGCCCTCGAGATTCTCGAAAAGAAGGGACTGAAGGACTGTCTGCGACTGATACACTTCCACATCGGCAGCCAGATAACCAAGATACGCCGCATACAGACAGCCCTGAAGGAGGCTTCGCAGTTCTACATCCAGCTGCACAAGATGGGCTACAACGTCGACTTCGTAGACTGCGGAGGCGGACTGGGCGTAGATTACGACGGCACACGCTCGCCTAACAGCGAGAGCTCGGTGAACTACTCGATACAGGAATACGTGAACGACTGCATCTACACCTTCGTCGAAGCTGCCGACCGCAACGGCATTCCGCACCCCAACCTCATCACGGAGAGCGGCCGCTCGCTGTCGGCACACCACTCGGTGCTGGTAATCGACGTGCTCGAAACGGCGTCGCTGCCCGAAATGCCCGAGGAATATGAGCCTAACGAGAACTCGCACAAGCTGGTAAAAGACCTGTACGACATCTGGGACAACCTTAATCCGCGCACAATATTGGAGGACTGGCACGACGCCGAACAGATACGCGAGGACGCCCTCGACCTGTTTGAGCACGGCCTCGTTGACCTCAAGACGCGCGCCGAGATTGAGCGAATGTACTGGAGCGTGTGCCGCGAAATCAACTCGATATCAAAAAGTTTCAAGCATGTGCCCGAGGAACTGAAGGGTCTCGACAAGC
>NZ_JACJJG010000088.1 GCF_016899855.1 Marseilla massiliensis | reverse complement strand
AATAATAAGAAATTACATGTTGATGTATTATACTTGACTTGTTTTCTCACCTTCTCACCCTCTCACTTTCTCACCTTTTCTCATTCTATTCCACAAAACAAGGACACCAACAGGGGTACTGACAGCTCGAGGGCTATGCCGTGCATGATGGCGGCAGGTATCATTTCTTTGCCCGAATAGCGGCTTATAGATGGCAGGAGTACGTCCATCGAGTTGATACCGGCGGCTGATATAGGGGCAAATTTGCCGAAAAACCTCGAGAATAAGGGGGCTCCGAGCAGTGATACCACCTCCCTTACGATGTTTGCGAGCAGTGCAAGCGTGCCAAGTTCGGTGGCAATCTGCACTCCGGCTGAGGCGCTTTTTAGTTCTGTTATGAGTACTGAAGATAACGAATAGTAGGCAAATCCGCTGCCTACGGCCAGGCAGTCGGCTGTGCTGCGGCCAGAAACGAACAGGCTGGCGAGCACTGAGAACAACAGCGTGCCGGCTATCGTGAAGAGCGGAAGCAGTAACATGCTGGGCCGGAAGCCGCGAATCATGTCTTTGAACTTGTCGTTGGAACCGATGCTTAGCCCCACTTGGAAAACCAAGATACACAGGATGGTCATTGTAATGCCTTTGGGCAGCAGCCATTGGGGTATGAAACCGCCGGCGCCGAGCGCCACCCCGAGGCCGAACATGGTCAGTACGGGCAGCGTTTCCTTCATTTTTCGCCTCCTTTCCTCTTCTTTCCGAACAGCAGTTTGTATGCGAAATACGACGCCAGCAGACTGCCTGCCGTGCCGAACGACGCCAGTATGGCGGCGTGTATGCCGTAACGTCCGAGATTGTTCATCAGTTCACTATTGTTACCTATGGATATGCCAAAAACGAAAAGCATGAATAGCACCGTGGCCGAAACGCTCTTGTCGATGTTCTTCAGAAATCCGCTGTTGCGGAAAACGTAGCCCGACGCAATGCCGAGCAGCAGTAATATCAATATGTTGAACATTGTCTTTCTGTTTGTTTCTTGTTGTTACACATGTTGTCTGTGCCCCTTCCGTTTGCTTGAGGATGGGCGGCAATAATTCCTGTCACCGGCGTTTTAACCGTCGGCGGCATGAGTATGCCTTGACGCATCAAGGCGAATGAAGAATGTTTGGAATAACAAACTTAGATGAAACCGCTGAACCAATGTACATGCACGATGAAACTGGCATGCCGCGGACAGTTTGTCCGTAGTAAGCCGTGGGCCATGCTATGTACAGTCTGTAGTTTCATCATTTATTTTCGGTCGTTTTTATTTGCGGCTGCAAAGGTAAACAAAAGAATTGGAATAAATGAATAAAAATACGAAAAATATTCTGTTTAGGTGTAGTTTGTGGTGATTCTCTGAATGGCTCATCATGACATGAACCGCCGTAGCTTTTCACCAGTAATGCAAAAGGCCGTCTTTAGCGTTGCTATTTGCCGTCTTTTAGTTCATAAAAGGTGGCCTTTTGCAAGGCAAAAGACGGCCTTTTGTAAGCTGATTCGTAAGTTGTTGTATTTCAATGAGTTATAAATGACTGATAGAACGGCACCAAACACATGAAAAATCGGTCATAAGCACGCATCTCGTTGCTTATGGCCGACGTATAATTTCGAGTTGAAATATTTACCTGAACAGCGGCAGACTGCTCAGCATGTCCCTTATCCGCATTGCCGTTCGTGGCATTGGCTCGGCCACGGTGAGCCCTACAAGGTCTTTTTCGGCGGCAATATCGTTGATGACTCTTGTCACTTCGGCCATCTTCATGCCGTCGGGCGATATGCCGACGGCGGGGATTATCTCTGCAGGGTCAAGCACGTCGAGGTCTAAGTGGACTACAACCTTCGACGCGCCGCAGGCCTTGAGCCATGCCGTCACCTCGTGGCTGTCGTGCGCTACGTCGGCAGGTGACAGGTGTTTAATGCCCAACTGCTGCTGGCGTTGCACTATCTCGTCCCTTTCCCAGTCTCTAAGACCAACGTAAAGAATCTTTGCAGGCTCGATTTTTGCGGGCAGTTCGGCCAGTATCTTACTGTCGCCCATGCCCATGCAGGCCGTCACGGCCATGGCGTGATAGCCCGTATAGACGTCTCCCGGGAGTGTGATGTCGGGGTGGGCGTCGACCCATACCATCGCGACATCGCCTCCGTACCTGTCGAAAAGATATGTAAACGGCACCACGCTGACCGAGCATTCGCCGCCGAGGGTGACTATCCTGTCGGGACGTTTTACCCTCAGTATGTCCATAGCTGCCTTGGTTTGGGCGGCAATGTCATCACGGTCGAGCACTCCGTCTGTTACTTTCCGTTCGCCCGGCTGCGTTGTTACGGGCACTGTGACCTTGTCGTGTCCGCAGTCGGGAGCGAGAAAGTCGAGCAGCATTGAGCCAAGCACGTAGCCCCGGGCAGCCTCGGCCGTGTCCTTTATTTCGGGTATCCATCTTGCGATGTCGCCTCCCTGCCATTGCGGGTAGATAAGTCTCAGTGTCTTGCTTTCGTTGTTCATACGGATTGTTTTTGCTGATATAATGCGCGTCTTGCGCCTGTGCGCGCGTTAATGCCTGTCCCTTTGCTCGGTAATCGGTGGCGTATGTCACAGGTCAAGGGTGATACCCTTGGCGTCAATCTTGTCGTACGTCTTGCCGTTTACTGTTGCGTTGACTGAGTTCTTGGCGCTGAACTCATGCTTTTCGGCGCTCACGTTTATGTTCTCCAGCTTCACGCCGTCGGTGTTGTTGATAACTATTCCCTCCTTGGCGTTGTTCACCTCAAGGTCGGTTATCTGCACATTCTTCACCGGCATTTCGGGTAATCCGTTGAAATAAGCGGCCCGGCGTGCCGTGCGGCATATCACGTGGTTGATGTATATGTCGCGGAAGCAGGGCGTGGTCTCGTCCACCTTGAATGCCTTGACGTTCTGCTGCTTATTCTCGTCGCCGTCCTCAAGGGCTTCAACGGCCGACTTTCCGCCGTAATACAGGTCGAACGTGATGGCGTCTGTCTGTATGTCGAACATTGATATGTTCTTTATATATATGCCTTCAACAACGCCTCCTCGTCCACGAGTACTCTTGAAGCGCAGGCCTACGTCAGTTCCGAGGAACTGGCAGTCGGACACATAGATGTTCTTTACGCCTCCGCTCATCTCGCTTCCGACAACAAATCCACCGTGACCTTTGAACACCGTACATCCGTTTACTATCACATTCTCGCACGGAATGCCGCGTTTGCGGCCGTCAGCGTCCTTTCCGCTCTTTATGCAAATGCCGTCGTCGCCAACGTCGAACGACGAGTTGACTATCAATGCGTTCTTGCACGACTCGAGGTCAATGCCGTCTCCGTTCTGCGCGAATGCCGGATTCCTTACCTGGACGTCCTCAACGAGCACGTTCTCGCACATCAGCGGATGTATGTTCCATGCTGGAGAGTTCTGGAAGATGACGCCGTTCAGCCATACGTTCTTGCATTTTACGAGGCTGACCATCACCGGGCGCAGATAATGTTTTATCTCGTTCCACTCAGCTTCTGTCATTTCGCCTGACGGAACGTTCATGTTGCTTTGGGCATCGCCTTTCAGCGCGCCTTCAGAAGGGAACCAGAAGTTGGGGTTCTTGAATGCTCCTCCGCGTGAGGTAAACGTTTTCCATTGCTTGTCGGTTACCTTTTCGCGCTTCACGGGACGCCAATACTCGCCGTTGCCGTCAATCACTCCCTGGCCGGTTATTGCCACGTTCTCGAGGTTAAAGCCTGATATCGGCGACTGGCAGCGGCGTGTGTTGAGGCCTTCGAACGATGTGTCGATGAGCGGATAAAGGTCAAGGTCGGGCGAAAAGAGTATCACCGCACCTTTATTAAGGTGCAGGTTGATGTTGCTTTTCAGCGTTATCGGGCCGGTGTACCATACTCCTTGCGGTACTATCAGCTTGCCTCCGCCCATCTTCTCGAGCGCGTCTATGGCCTTGGCGAATGCCTCGGTACACAGCGACGAGCCGTCGCCTTTGGCGCCGAAGTCCTTTAGATTTACTTTGTTTTGTGGGAAAACGGGAGCCGTAACCTGCTCCATAGTGAACGGTAAGTCCTTGTACAGATGGCTGTACTTAGCCTTTTCGGCTGCGTAGGCGCCTAATGCAAGCATGCAGGCGCACACAAGAATAAAGATTTTTCTCATTGTTTTTTGTAGTGTTTTTAGGGTTATTGTGGTTGTTAGGCTTTTTAGTCAAATGGTTGTTCAGGCGCTTTTGCCGACAGGCGGGGCTGTGATGAGGCTACGGGGTGTACCTGCTTTTACTTCTCTTCCTCAAAGTCTACGTATTCGCCTTCGTTCTTTGAGAAGATTTTACGCTTCGCTTCGTCGGGCGAACGGCGGTCAATGATTACCTCGTCGTCGGCGGATTGTGTTGTGTTACTGTATCCGCCATTGCGCCGTGTGCCGTTTTTGAAGTCGGCAAACTTCTGCTTTACCGCGCGGAATGAGCGGTATATGTTAAACGCGATGATGCCTACGACTATGAACGCGCAGAAAAACAGGAATATGAGAAAACCTATTATGGCTGACATTTGTTTATTTCTGTTTAGTGTTTGAGTATATGGAAAGAATCACGTACCAAGCTATGATGATGGCGAAAGCCGACATACGGAATATCAGCAGCAACGGAATGCAGGTCAGCAGGAACGTGTACCTGAGCTCGTTTCCGTGCCAACCCCAATGCTTGAACTTAAGGGCGAACATGGGGATTTCGGCTACCATGACATAGCTGCACAGCAAGACGAGAGCCAAAACTACGAAAATCATATATGGCGACGACTCCAGCAGACTGGCCGCACCTAACAGGAACGAGCCCCAGAACAGGGCGTTGGCAGGCGTTGGCAGGCCGATGAAGCCCATTGCCTGGCGTTCGTCGAGATTGAACTTGGCCAGTCTTAAAGCCGAGAATGCCGCCATTATGTACGCGAAGAACGGCAACACGGGGCGCAACGGCTCAAGAAACGCCGGATAGTCGAGCACTCCCAATACGTAGAACACCATCGTTGCGGGCGCCACTCCGAATGTAACGTCGTCGGCGAGCGAGTCGAGTTCCTTGCCGATTGGCGACGAAACACCCAACATGCGGGCACTCATACCGTCGAAAAAGTCGAACACCGCGCCAATGATGATGAACAAAAAAGCTATGCTGATCTGGCCGCCGAGGGCGAAAACCGTAGCCACGCAGCCTGAAATAAGGTTGCAGCAAGTAAGAGTGTTGGGGATGTGTTTTTTTATCATATGTACGGTTATACGGTTTTATGGTTGTGCGGTTATGCGGTTTTATGGGAGTTGCAGTGAATTGTTCTGCTGGCGGCAGTTATGAAAGTGTTGCCGTATAACCTCATAACCCCAAAACCGTAAAACCTTAATAATTTACTTCAACTTTGCTATTACGGTCTTGTCGCCCGTGGTGCACTGGCCCATCTTGACACAGACCTCGGTTCCGACGGGCAGGTAGACGTCCACACGCGAGCCGAACTTTATGAATCCTAAGTGCTCGTCAATGTAGCAATCCTCCTCCGCCTTGGCGTAAGTTACGATGCGACGGGCCACGGCGCCGGCTATCTGGCGGCACAATATCTCGGTGCCTTCCGGCGTTTCGAGCATGATGTCGGCGTGTTCGTTCTCCTCGCTGGCTTTCGGCAGCCATGCCTTATGGTAGTTGCCGTTCTGGTGGTGGACGAATTTCACTTTGCCGTCAACCGGAAACCAGTTGGCGTGTACGTTGAACAGGCTCATGAATATGCTCACCATCAGGCGCTTGTCGTGGAAATACTCGTCTTCTACTACTTCTTCTATTACCACTACCTTACCGTCCGCCGGCGCAACGACAATCTTTTCTGTATCGCCGTCGAAATAGCGTTTGGGGCAACGGAAGAAGTTGACGACTATGCAATAAATCACTCCGAACACGATTACGAATGCCCAGAAAGGAATTTTGCAGTCGACATAGAACCATAGAAGCATGGCGATTGCGACGTACGCCACCAGTCCGTAAACCAGTGTGTCCGTGCCTTCGCGGTGAAGTCTTACGTTCTTAAGTTTCCTTATTCTTCTTCCCATGGTAAGTCAATGAAGCATAAAAATCGGTGCAAAGGTACTCCTTTTTTATTTATTACCCAAATTTTTGGACTTATTCTTTCGCTATAAAGGGTTCCGATAACGCTCATTTTACTGCCTGTTTTGCCATAAATGATGCAAAAAATGACTTAAACATGCCATTTGCCTTGCTTTTTGAAACGTTATTTCCGCCAATTCCTTACCTCGTCGTAATTGCTTGCGCGCACTCCGTCGGGCGTTGTTCCGCGTCATTCAGGCATGCTGTCGGCATGGTGGGCTCAGCCTGGCGTGGCATATATACCGTGTATATTCGGCCGTGGTTTACGCCCTTGTCGTAACCCGTTGGTGTTCAACAGGTTAGTAAAAGGCCGCCTTTTGTGTTCCAAAAGACGGCCTTTTATAATGCGAAAGACGGCATTTCATGACTCGAAATGCCGTCTTTTGTTTTATTGTCTGTATTATTTCAACAGCTTCATTACCTTATTGAAGTATCTCTGCGTTCCCCTTACGCTGTATCTCAGGCCGCCGTTCCACGAGCGTATGGCCTTTTCGATGTTGTTCTGCGGGTTGTAGTGCGACTGGAAGAGTACGAACATCTCTTTGGATTTTGCCACGTTGAAGCGGTCGGATAACTTGTATCTCTTCTTGCTTTTCTTCTTTTTCAGAATGTTGTTGCATTCCTCCACCATTATTGGTGTAATCTGCATGGCACCGCATGAGTTACCGCTTACAGCTCTCGGGTTGCCTTCGCTTTCTACTTCTATTATTGCATCCATCACCGGATTCCAGTTAAAGCCGGAGCGTCCCGCCCCATTTTCGCTGGCAAAAGCGTTAGAGCTTGCCGTCAAGATAAATAATGTTACTAATACCTTTCTTATTAATTTATCCATATTAAGTTGTTTTTGGCACCTGAACCGATGAAGAACCAAGGAGTTCGCGACGTGCGGTTTGTATGGGAATAAAGGCCAAACCGTGTCTGGATGCCAGTTATAAACTAACGTGAATAGTGGCTTTCAAAACAAAAGAAGATTCACTATCCTGAACTTTTTACCGCTGCAAAGGTATGAAAAAAACTTATACGAGCCAAGTGTTTTGTCCGTTTTTTGAACATTTTAATGGTGAATTAATATTTTATATCACATTGAAAATCAATAAATTGGGATAAAATATTGTAAAGAAATCGGCAGTATTGAGCCTCTCGGACGTGCTTTGCCGACATGCCTGAAATGCCCGTCTGCACAAGCGTTTCGGCTATTTTTGCAGGTAAGTGTCGGGCTTTCTTTTGGGTTATTGTTGCGTTCGCTTTGGGCGATAAGAGGCCATGTGGTTGCGTTTGTCGGGATTTTTGCGTAATTTTGCAGAAGAAAACAGCAAAAATCACGTTAAGACAAGATAATATGTATTATGTTTCAAAGCAAATGGAGATAGCCGGCTGCCACCGACTTGACCTTCCGTATGACAGTAAGTGCCGCGCTATGCACGGGCACAACTGGCTCGTGACAGTGCATTGCAAGTCAAAAGAACTTAACGCCGAGGGCATGGTGGTTGACTTCAAGCACATAAAGGATAAAATCCACGGCTATCTTGACCATGGCGACTTCAACGAGTTGCTGCCGTTTAACCCTACGGCGGAGAACATCGCGCGGTGGATATGCGAACAGGTGGACTGCTGTTACCGCGTCGACATTGAGGAGAGCCGCAATAACAAGGTAACTTACGTCAAGGATGAAGACTGATAAGGTATGCGCGTAAACGAGATTTTCTATTCACTTCAGGGTGAGGGTTTCTATTCGGGGACGCCCGCCGTGTTCGTACGTTTCTCGGGATGTAACCTCAAGTGCTCGTTCTGCGATACGCGGCACGACGATTATGCCGACATGACCGAGGACGAAATAATGTACGAGGTGTCGAAATACCCTGCATGCCATATCGTCATAACTGGAGGCGAACCAGCCCTGCAGATAACCGCTTCGCTTGTAGGGAGACTGCATGCCGCCGGCAAGTACGTACAGATGGAGACCAACGGAACGAGCCGGTTGCCGGCGGACTGTGGCGTTGATTGGATTACATGTTCGCCCAAATACAGGCCGGTAAGATTGGAACACATCGACGAACTGAAGGTTATTTTCCAGTCGTCAGAGCAGGATATGTCCGTGTATGACCGCTATACGGCTGCCGTGTACAGCCTTCAGCCATGCGATGTGGGCGATGCAAAGGTTAACGCAAGGATATTGAAGGAGGCTGTGGAGTACTGCCTTGCCCACCCGAAGTGGCGTCTGTCATTGCAGACACACAAAATGCTGGATATAAGATAAAACGATAGCCATGGCGTTTTGATTCCATGGCTACCGTTAATGTCTTTTTGTAAGTTATTTACCTTCCCTTGCAGAATTCTTCTATTGCACGGCATACTATGGCTTCAGCCTCTTCAATCGAGCACTCCAGTCGTCCTCCGGAGGCGTTGAGATGTCCTCCGCCGTTGAAGTATTGCTCGGCCATAAGGTTGCAGGGGAAATCATCTACGGAACGAAGGCTTACCCATACGATGTTGTCATGTTCGGTATCTTCGCGCAGTGAGATGCTCAGCTTTGTGCCTTTTATCTGCAATGGCATGTTTACAAGTCCTTCGGCATCGCCCTTTATGTAGTGGAAGCGGCGCAGGTCTTCGCGTGTAAGGACGAAATAGCAAGCGTTGTGCTCAGCCATTACTACCATTTTCTGGTAAAGGACATAGCCCGTGAGCCTCATTCGCCACTCGCTGTAATTGTTGTAGACGTTGCGGTATATTTTGTCCTTGTTGATATGTTTGGTGAGCAGTTGGCTGATTATGAAGAATATTTCGGGGCGTGTGGAGTTGTAGGTGAAGCCGCCCGTGTCAGTCATCATGCCGCAGTAAAGTGGTACGGCGCACTTCTTGGTGACATTCTCGAAACAGCCGAGCTGCCATATCAGGCGGAACACCAGCTCGCAAGTGCTGCACGCCTCGGGGTGTGATATGCACATTACAGTGTCCATGTCGGGGTTCAGGTGGTGGTCAATCATCACCTTTTTAGCCTTGGCCTCCGTAATGTGTCCTGCCATTTTGTCCGTGCGGGAGGCGGTGTTGAAGTCAAGGCAGAATATAAGGTCGGCATCTGCCAGTATCTCGTTGGCGAAATTTTCGTGCTTGTCGTACCTTAGCAGGCGTTCCGTTCCCGGCATCCATTGAAGGAAGTCGGGGTATGCATCGGGTATGACTGCTACGGGAACCTTGCCTTGGGTGCGCAGGAACTCTGCCCATCCGAGCACGGAGCCGATGGCGTCGCCGTCAGGACTACGGTGGCAACACAATACTATTTTTTCGGAAACGTTGATTAGTTCGCGGAGCTGTTCCAGTTCCGCGGGGGTAAGCAAGTCGATGTTCATTCTGTAATAGTTGACAAGTTATCGAGCAGACAAGCAGGCAAGTGGTTTGCATTAAAGGTCATTCTTTCGTCAATCAGGCGAAAGTGCAAATCTCCTTGCCTGCTTGTTCCTTGTCTTTTGTCTGCTGTTATGTGTTAGAACAGCTTTTCGGGATATACTCCTTCGTTAATCAAGCTTTGTATTTTGTCTACTACGCTCTGGCGGTCGGCAGCGTAAGTTACGCCGAACCACTTACTTGTAGTGTCAAGAACCTTTACCGTTGCCGTGTTGTCATTGATGAGCTTGTTGACCATCAGCGGAATGAAGAATTCGGCCTTGGGGTTCGACATGTTCTTCGGGTCAGAAAGGAACTCCTTGAAGTAAGCCTCGCTGTGCTCGAAATAGTCGGGCGTGAAGCCCCACATGTTCATGGATACGGGCGTGTTGTCCTCTACGGCAACCCATTCTCCTTGCTCGTCCTTGTAGCATACGGGACCGTTGACGCGCATTATTTCCGTGCGCTCAACTACCGTTGTGAGGTTCTCGTCGGCGTCCTTTGAGCAGATACCGCGCGCAACCGTACCGTTTTCAGACAGTGTATTGCCTACACGGAAGCCCACCATTGCATAGCGGTTTTTGCTGCCTTCGGGCAGGTCAGCCAGGAATTTGCCGATAACCATGAATGCATCGCGGTTGTAGAAGTCGTCGCAGTTGATGACGCAGAACGGCTCCTTTATAACGTTCTTGGCCATGAGTACGGCGTGGTTGGTGCCCCACGGCTTAACGCGGCCTTCCGGACAGGTGAATCCTTTGGGCAGAGCGTCGAGGCTTTGGAAGCACAGCTCGGCAGGAACATGGCCCTCGTACTTGCTCAGGATTTTGTCCTTGAAGTCCTGTTCAAAATCCTTTCTGATTACGAATACAATCTTGCCGAATCCGGCCTTGATTGCATCGTAGATGGAATAGTCCATAATGGTCTCGCCGTTGGGGCCAAGGCCGTCGAGCTGTTTTAGCCCGCCGTAGCGGCTGCCCATGCCGGCAGCCAGCAGCAATAGTGTAGGTTTCATGTCTTAATGTTTTTAATGTCTTATAATATAATGTGGGATGTTATCCCGTAAAATCGCATATCAATATGCGCAGAACGGCACATGTGCCACCCTGCGCTTACGAATTGCAAATATAATGCTTTTTGTCCAAAGAATGAACTTTTGCCTATTATTATTGCTTAAAGAAGTGTATTTATTGCGATTGACGGGTTCTTCCGCAGTTTTGTTGGATGGCCTTTCAGCAAAATAAAATTGAGCACATCGAGTTTTTCTTTTAAAAGATTAAAAATCAATAGTTTTGTTATATAATTTGAAGTATGGATAAG
>NZ_JACJJG010000087.1 GCF_016899855.1 Marseilla massiliensis | reverse complement strand
ATTAAGAGTTAAGAATTAAGAGTTAAGAATTAAGAGTTAAGAATTAAGAGTTAAGAATTAAGAGTTAAGAATTAAGAATTAAGAGTTAAGAGTTAAGAGTTAAGAGTTAAGAAAATATGCCTTGTCAGATAAACACACGAAGGTATTTTTCTTAATTCTTAACTCTTAATTCTTAATTTAAATTACCTTCCCCTTTGATATGTTATAGTATAAAAACACGGATAAACACCAGAAGAAGCATATTTATGTCCCTGAGTGCTCGGAACAATGAGGTTCACCTTTGCAATCTCCTCGTCGGGTGAAGTCTGTCTGCCAACCTTTATATAAGGGAATGGCACGAGCCATCCTGTGGGAACCGAAGTACTACCATAAAAAGTATACATCAGGCTTGACTCAGTAAGGAATGACGCAGTAAAAGAACCGTTTGTATTTGTAACGCTCATCTTTTCCGGGATAGAAGCAAACGCAAGAATATCATTTGTCAGCTGTATGGAGTCTGTGAGGATATTACGCTCTGTAAAACGGCACAATACGGTTGTTGTCTCACCGTCCTGTATCGGTTCGCCGCATCCTTCCCTTACAATCTGCATGTAAACTCCCGAATTCTGCATCAACACATATTCGTTATTGGAAACATCCGTCTTATAACCGTTTTCCCGAAACTCTGACTCTGTAATGACCGTTATAGACGAATCGCGGATAAACTGGCTTATTGCCGAATTTTCTCTATCCCTTTGTTCTGCGTAAGTCTCTGTATCATCGCAACTTGCAAGTATAACAAGTGCAAGCATGGTGATAAATGCGAATGCTAATTTCTTCATTATCCTATCCTAATAATATACAACGGGCACAAAATTACAAAAAATGCTTCAATTACGAAACCACATCATACATAATTATGCTACTTTAACTCAAAACTTACAAGGTGGGGACAATATGCTTTCTAACAGACAAAAAAGAAAGGATAACTTGTTGTATCCAACAAATTATCCTTTAGAATAGTTGCGGAGGCAGGACTCGAACATGCGACCTCCAGGTTATGAGCCTGGCGAGCTACCAACTGCTCCACTCCGCGATGTTAATATTTAAACTGCGCCTCATTTCTGATTTGCGAGTGCAAAGGTACATCTTTTTGCTGAACAATGCAAATATTTATTCACTTTTTTGCTCCTTAACACTAAAAAACCGTTAAAACACAACATCTAAACATAACTACAAGGGCAAAATCAAGTAAGCATAATGCAAAACCGCAAACAGTAAACGTATAGGAATAAAGAAAAGAAAACATGGCATATATTTTAATTATATAAATGAATAAGTCACAAATATTTTGCCGTATCAAATAAAATTGATACTTTTGCACATGAGTACTGAAATGTGCAATAGATAAAGAGGAGAGGAGTTTTTAAGATGTCTATATCAAAAACAAGACAAAAATTAGTAGACGTTGCCAGGCAATTATTCGCAAAGAACGGCCTGGAAAACACAACGATGAACGACATTGCACGGTCTTCGGGCAAGGGAAGAAGAACTTTATATACATATTTTAAAAGTAAAGAAGACGTATATTACGCCGTCATAGAATCAGAATTAGAACGTCTTTCGGACAAGATGGACGAAGTTGCCGCAAAGAAAATAAGGCCTCAAGATAAAATAATAGAACTCATCTACACACATCTCAACATGATAAAAGAAACGGTAATGCGTAACGGCAATTTACGCGCCGCCTTCTTCCGCAATATCTGGATGGTAGAAAAAGTCAGAAAGAATTTTGACGAAGATGAAATCGAACTATTCCGTAAAGTTTACGCGGAAGGAAAAGCAGACGGCGAATTTGACATTGACAATGTAGAACTTGTTGCCGACATCACGCATTATTGTATTAAAGGACTTGAAGTGCCTTACATTTGTGGCCGTTTGGGACACGGTATGACACCCGAGGCCAGCAAGCCTCTTGTGGCAAAGGTCGTATACGGTGCACTTGGAAGATCAATGGACAAAATCACAAAATAATAAAGAACACTATTATAAAAACATTCTAAACAATAACACAAAATGAAATTATTGGAAGGTAAGACCGCACTTATTACGGGTGCGGCACGCGGTATAGGCAAGGCCATCGCGTTAAAATTCGCTGAAGAAGGCGCAAACATCGCATTTACTGATCTCGTCATTGACGAAAACGGCAAAGCCACTGAAGCTGAAATAGCAGCAAAAGGCGTTAAAGCAAAAGGTTACGCCAGCAATGCAGCAGACTTCGCCCAGACTGCAGAAGTAGTAAACCAGGTAAAAGAGGATTTCGGCTCGATAGATATTCTCGTAAACAACGCCGGAATAACAAAAGACGGACTGATGATGCGTATGACCGAAGCTCAATGGGATGCAGTCATTAACGTAAACCTGAAATCAGCGTTTAATTTTATACATGCATGTACACCTATTATGATGCGCCAAAAGAGTGGAAGCATTATAAACATGGCTTCTGTCGTAGGTGTTCATGGCAATGCCGGACAGTGCAACTACGCTGCATCTAAAGCAGGACTTATCGCTCTTGCGAAGAGCATAGGGCAGGAAATTGGTTCACGTGGCATTCGCGCTAACGCAATTGCTCCTGGATTTATCGAAACCGCAATGACACAAGCACTTCCGGACAATATACGCAAGGAGTGGATACAGAAAATACCGTTGCGTCGCGCAGGACAAACGGAAGACATCGCGAATGTAGCTGTATTCCTCGCGTCAGACCTGTCTTCGTACGTAACAGGACAGGTTATCCAGGTTGACGGTGGCATGAACATGTAATTCATATCAAGATAAAAATTAAGAGTCAATAAGACATTTCTTATATCAGCATATAATGTAAGTAATACTTTTTGGCTCTTAATTTTTGCCTTATAAGACCATACAATGAAAGTAGTTTACGAAGACAATCATATAATTATAGTATCCAAGCGCAGTGGTGAAATTGTGCAAGGAGACAAGACCGGCGACAAGACTCTTGCCGATGAAGTCAAAGCGTATATTAAAGAAAAATACGCTAAACCAGGCAATGTCTTTCTTGGTATCACACATAGGCTTGACCGTCCTGTATGGGGGCTTGTTGTCTTCGCAAGAACATCAAAAGCGTTAGCACGACTTAACGACATGTTCCGTGAGGGGAATGTAAACAAAACATATTGGGCTATATGCCAAAACGCCCCAGAAGTACCGGAAGCGACACTTACCCACTGGCTTACACGTAATGAAAGACAAAACAAAAGCTACGCTTATGATAAAGAAGTGCCGGGAGCTAAAAAAGCCGTGCTACATTACAGAACTATCGGAAAATCAGAAAGGTACACTCTGATAGAAGTAAAACTGATGACCGGCCGTCACCACCAAATACGTTGTCAATTAGCAAAAATAGGTTGCCCGATAAAAGGAGACCTGAAATACGGAGCCCGCAGAAATAACCCTGACGGCAGTATCTCTCTCTTGGCACGTAAAATAGAATTTGCCCACCCTGTATCTAAAGAACATATTTGCGTCGAAAGCGAAGTTCCTGATGACAAATTGTGGCATGAAATAAGCGGAATTTAACTAATTCGGTACACTTTATACAAAATTTATTTTTCTTTTTCCAAAATAATTGCTTACTTTGCAATAAATACATTCATTGTTTATAATTGGATATAATCCGTGCGGAAAAAGAGAATTATAAAATTGGCTGTCGGCATTATACTGACGCCGATTCTGTTATTTTTAATATTGGCAATCTTACTTTACATCCCTCCTATCCAAAATTGGGCCGTAAAGAAAGTCATGTCATACGCTTCAGAACAAACCGGGATGGAAATTTCCATCGAACGGGTAAAACTCGTATTTCCACTTGATTTGGGAGTGGACGGTTTTCTAATGATACAGCAAAATGATTCCTTACCGCAAGTCAAGGACACTATTGCCGATGTCAAGAATCTTATTGTTGAAGTCCAACTCAAGCCTTTATTTAAAAAAAATGTAGAAATTGATGCCCTTGAGTTCAAGGACGTAAAACTTAACACGGCCAACTTCGTACACGAAGCAAGGGTAAAAGGGACTATTGGACGACTGCATTTGAGGAGTCACGGCATTGACTTGAGCAAGGAAACAATAAAAGTCAACGAAGCAACCCTTGCCAATGCAAAAGTCGACATCGAATTAAGCGACACCGTTCCACCTGACACATCAACGACTAAAAACAACTGGAAAATATCTGTTGATGAATTAGCCATTTCTGGCACAGGTATTACCGTACACATGCCTGGCGATACACTGCAAATAGCTGCATATCTTGGAAAAACAAAAGCTGTAAACGGTTATTTTGACCTTTATTCCGGACTATACAAAATTCAAAGCCTTGACTGGAAAGAAGGAAGCCTCGCATACGACAATAATTATGAGACATTTACAAAGGGACTTGACGCAAACCACATAGCCCTTTCAAACGTCAGTCTCGGTATAGACTCCATTTATTATTGTGCCCCTGATTTAAAATTATCACTACGGGAATGCTCATTCAAAGAAAAGAGTGGGCTTACCGTTGAACGTTTTACCGGCCCGATTTCAATGGACTCGGTAAACCTCTATTTGCCTAAAATAGACTTTAAGACGTCCGATTCGTATCTTACCGCACAATTCATCATGGCCCTCAACGCATTTGACGATAATGCACCGGGCAAACTACGCCTTACGGCAGACTGTTCTATCGGTAAACAAGACATTCTTCGCGTAGTTGGCGACATGCCAACCGATATTACCCGCCGACTGCCCAACCAACCGTTAAGAATTAAAGCTGCCATTGTCGGAAACATGAAAAGTATGAACTTCGGGGGAGTGAATGTAAACTTTCCATCTGCATTCAATATCAGCATCAACGGTACAGCCGGAAACTTAACCGACACAGACAAGCTAAATGCAAAAGTAAAACTTGATACCAATACTTACAACCTTGATTTCGTAAGCGAAATACTCAAGTCACAGGGTACAGACATAACTATCCCTAGAAACATCAGCATAAAAGGCAATATCGGCATTAACGGACAATCATATACAGCAGACCTCACCGCAAATGAAGGAGGAGGGAATGTTAAGGTAAAGGGAAGCCTAAATTCCGAAAACATGAAATACAATGCCATGCTAATTGCCAAGGATCTTAAAGTAGGACATTTCATGCCCGGAAACGAATTCGGGAACCTTAGCGGGAACATTGTTGCGAAAGGGAAAGGCATGAACTTCACGTCGCCTAAAACACAATTTAATGCTAATGCCAGTGTTGAAAAATTTAACATCGGACAATATAACTTAGACGGAATAAGCCTTAACGCAGACATGGCTAACGGAAAAGCCAAGGCAGAGCTTAACAGTGACAATCCACTTGTTAAAGGTTTGGTAACCGTAAATGCATTACTTAATCCTAAAATGCTGCAATCCACATTAACGGCTGACGTAAAACACGCCGACTGGTATGGATTGCATATGGTCGAATCGGAACTGTCAACATCGTTAAAATGCAGGATAGACGTAAGTTCCGACCTGAAGACAATGCTGAGAATCAGTGGAAAGATCAACGACTTGGAAATCACCGATTCAAGCAAAGTTTTCCGTCCAGATGACTTGATGGTTGATATCCTGACAAGCCGCGATACAACACATTTTGTCACTGAATGTGGGGATTTCCGCCTACATCTAAACGGACAAGGTGGATATAAAAAGTTATTGGGCAAGGCTGATAATTTCGTACAAGAACTCAAGACTGAATTAAAAAGTAAACAAATAAACATATCAAAGCTACGCCAGGAATTGCCATTAGCGCAGCTATACTTAGTTACGGGAAAAGATAATCCATTAAGCCGCTTCATTGCCCATGAAGGATATACTTTCCAGGATGCAAGTATTGACGTATCATCATCTCCGGAAATCGGACTTAACGGCAACATACAATTACTTGAACTGCAAAACAGCTCGATGAAGCTTGACACAGTACGTTTCAATATTACTTCGGATTCCGTAAACTGCACATACAGTGCCCAAATAAGAAACAACAAAGACAACAAGCAATATGTATTCAACGCATTGCTTGACGGATACGTATTTGAAAAAGGTTCAGGAGCAAACATCAAGTTTTACGATGCACGCGACAGTCTTGGCCTAAAGCTTGGAGCGGAAGCCTCCATGGAGGACAAAGGCATAAAACTACACCTCTTAACAGACGAGCCTATTCTCGGCTACAAGAAATTCAAGGTCAACGAAGACAATTACATATATATGGGAACAGACCGGCGCGTATCTGCCAACCTAAGGTTGATGGCTGCCGACGGAACCGGAGTACATATATACTCCAATGACGATAACACAGAAGCCCTGCAAGACCTGACAATCGGTCTTAACAAATTTGATTTAGAGAAGGTCTTGTCAGTCGTTCCATATATGCCGAACATAACAGGCATAATGAACGGAGACTTCCACATTATACAAATGTCAGACAATCTGTCATTGTCCGCTGCCATTTCGGTAGATAAAATGACATATGAACGCAGTCGCATGGGAAATATCAGCACTGAGTTTGTATATATGCCACAAAGCGGAGGTGCACATAGCCTTGACGGAGTACTCAACTGCAACAACAAACAAGTAGCAGAACTAAGCGGTACATACAATTCTGAAGGAGAAGGTAATCTTGACGCAAAATTGACAATGAGCCGTATGCCTGCACGCCTGATCAACGGTTTCATTCCTGACAGGATAATCCGCCTTAACGGTTATGCCAACGGCGAGGTTGCCCTTAAAGGCACACTTGACAAACCGCAGGCTAATGGCGAAATTAAATTTGATTCCTGCTATATGCGCAGTGCTCAATACGGCGTAAGGATGAGATTTAGTGAAGACCCGTTACGTATTGTCGGCAGCAATCTGCTGTTCGAGGATTTCAAAATGTACGCAAATAATGATAATCCATTAACCCTGAACGGGAACATCGACTTCTCCAATCTCGACAATATGAACATGGACTTACGCATGGTTGCACGCAACTGTCAAGTCATCGACTCAAAAGAGAATCGCAGAAGTATCGCGTTCGGCAAAGCCTTTGTTGACTTCTTCGCTACAATGCGCGGTCCTGTTGAACGGTTGGAACTGCTCGGAAGGCTGGATGTACTCGGCACAACAGACATGTCATACATACTCCGAGACACCCCTCTTTCAACAGACAACCGGATGGACGACCTTGTAAAATTCGTCAGCTTTGAAGATACCGTCGCGACGGTGGTGGAACATCAACCAATGTCTGGCTTTACTATGGACCTTACCATGAACATCGACCAAGGAGCCCACGTTATGTGTTACCTTGACGCAGCCCACTCAAATTATTTGGACATTATGGGAGGTGGAAGCTTAAGAATGCAATACGACATGTCAGGAAACATAAGGCTTACAGGCCGCTACACACTTGACAACGGAGAAATGAAATATTCACTGCCTGTAATACCGCTCAAGACTTTTACAATACAAGATGGAAGTTACATTGAATTCACCGGTGACCCGATGAATCCAAAACTTAACATCACTGCGACAGAGCGCACAAAAGCGAGCGTATCATCTGGAGGAGAGAATGGTGACAGTCGTGACGTAGAATTTGACTGCGGCGTCATTATTACTAAAACACTGTCCGACATGGGACTTGAGTTTACCCTCAGTGCCCCTGAAGATATGACGCTTAACAGTGAACTACAATCCATGAGTGTAGAACAACGTGGTAAGCTGGCCGTGACGATGCTTACTACCGGAATGTATCTGTCTGACGGGAATACCGGAGGGTTCTCGATGAACAATGCCTTAAACTCATTCCTGCAAAGCGAGATCAACAGCATTACCGGCAATGCACTGCGTTCACTTGACCTCAGCTTTGGCATGGACAACTCAACAGGAGCTAACGGAGATACACATACCGACTACTCATTCAAGTTCTCTAAGCGCTTTTGGAACAACAGATTACGTATTGTTGTCGGCGGCAAGGTATCAACAGGAGCAGACGTAACAAACCAGAATGAATCATTCTTCGACAATGTTACTTTCGAATACCGTTTGGGCAATTCGTCAGACAAATACGTCAAGCTGTATTACGATAACAATGCCTACGACTGGCTTGAAGGAACTGTACGTGAATACGGTTTCGGATTCATCTGGAGGCGCAGCCTGCAACACTTCAAAGACATTTTCAGTTTCGGCAAGAAAAAGGTTGCTGAACCAGCAAAAGCGGATTCAACATCGACAAAAAGGCAAGACGTCAAAAAACATTAGCCAATGTTCACACACTATAAATTAACCCAGAACTGATGAAACGGGATCATAACAACAAAACAACAAAACGCAACATACACAATGTACATGTGCCGATGGTTATCTGCGCATTGCTCTTTGCATTGATATTATCATCATGTTCAACAACAAAGAACATTCCCAAAAACGACCAACTCTTCATTGGCCTGACCAAAATTGAGTATAACAACTACGATAACGAAAAGGAAAATACTGACCACTTCACCTCAACTAAAGAAGAAATCGAGGCTTCATTAGCCACTGCTCCAAACGGAGCACTGTTCGGAAGTTCGTATTACCGAACGCCTTTCCCTTACGGTTTATGGATATGGAATGCATTTTCAGGCTCGAAAAATAAAATTGCCCAATGGATAACAAAAACATTCGGTAAGGCTCCGGTACTTATGAGGCAAGTCAATCCAGAACTAAGAGCTTCGGTAGCCCAGTCCGTTCTAAGGAACCATGGTTACCTTAACGGCACTGTTAGCTACCAAATAGTACCGCAGAAAAATCCCAAGAAGGCAAAAATCGGATATACGGTAAACTTTGGGCGATTGTTCACCGTTGATTCACTCGAATACGTTGACTTTCCGCAAATGGCCGACAGTCTGATTAACCTGACAAAAAATGACGCTCTGATAAAAAGCGGGTCGCCTTTAGACGCCTCTATAATGGACGCCGAACGAACCAGGCTGTCAACCTTGTTCCGCAATAACGGCTACTATTTTTACCAACCGAACTTTGCCTCCTACCTGGCTGACACAACAGCTGTTACGGGCAAAGCCAAGTTACGTCTGCAAATGGCAAGTAACCTTCCGGCCATTACAAGGCGCAAATGGTATATTGGCAACATACGCATTGACATACGAAAACAATTCATGGAAGAACTGAAAGATTCGTTCAGCCACCGTTATTTCACCGTAAGATTCAACGGCAAACGCCCACCTATACGCCCGAGAATAATACTTGCTGACCTTAGGCTGCGCCCACGCCAACAATTCAGTTACGACAGATATATCGAATCCTCCAATAAAATCAATGGCTCAGGACTATTCAGCTCCGTCGAATTCAACTTCACTCCACGTGACACTACGGGGCGCAGCGACACCCTTGACCTAAACCTGTCATGTACGTTCGGAAAGCCTTACGACTTCTACATTGAGACCAACTATAAAAACAAAATCAACGGCCGCCACGGTCCTGAACTTGTCATTGGTTTCACAAAGCGCAACGCATTCCGTGGAGGGGAAAAACTCGACATAAATCTTCACGGCTCATATGAATGGGAACAAGGCGGAAACGTCAATGGATCTGGCGGGAACATGAACTCTTACGAATATGGAGCCGACGCTTCTATCGAGTTTCCGCGCCTCGTTGTTCCGTTCCTCAAGCGCCGACGCTACTTCACCACCCCATCGACTTACGCGAAAATATCAATGAACGTACTCAACCGTCCTGATTATTTCAAGATGCATACGTTCTCGGCCGAGTGGACATATAAATGGCAACGTTCCGACAAATTGAGACACGAGTTCAGCCCGCTTACACTGCAATACCAAAAACTCAACCGCACAACGGCCAAGTTTGACTCCATACTGTATGCCAACCCTTATCTGCAAACGTCAATGCAAGACGTCTTCATTCCTAAAATACGCTACACACTGACCTACAGCTCAGCCATGCGCAGCCGTAATCCTCTGGTATGGGAAACAACCTTCACGGAAGCGGGCAACATACTTTCGCTGGGATACATGGCAGCAGGCGACAAATGGAGCCAGACGGACAAGCAACTGTTTTCCAATCCTTACGCACAGTTTCTCAAGCTGGAAACCGACATAAGCAAGACATGGCAGCTCGGCGAGAAGTCGCAACTCGTAGCTCACGCAAACGCAGGCATAATATATACGTACGGCAACAGCAGTGCCGCTCCTTACAGCGAGCAGTTCTATGTAGGCGGAGCCAACAGCATAAGGGCATTTGCCGTACGCAGCATTGGCCCCGGAAGCTATACCACTGACGTGTCGCGCCTGTCATATCTCGACCAGACTGGCGACATCAAGCTCCAGCTCAACCTTGAATACCGCTTCAATATCTTCGGCAGCTTGTACGGAGCAGGTTTTATCGACGCAGGCAACGTGTGGGCCCTGCGTGACGACGGATACCGCAAAGGGTCACAGTTCAAGTTTAAAAACGCTCTCAAGGAGATGGCCCTTGGCACTGGTATCGGAATCCGTTACGACCTCGAGTTCCTCGTGCTACGCCTCGACTGGGGCGTGGGTCTGCACGTTCCTTACGAAACGGGCAAGAGCGGATTCTACAACATACCTAACTTCAAAGACGGACAAGCCATTCACCTGGCCATCGGTTATCCGTTCTAATGAAAACAATAAAATTAAAAATGAAAGCCAAAAGCCGTTCAATATTTGTATTTTAACGTGAGTTCGGTATAAGAAAACGATTGAAAAAGTTGTGGGAATGAGATATTTTTAGGTTCATCCGCAGTTCAGTTGGATGGACGAATCATGAAGCGCAAAGAGTCTTAGCTTAAAATAATCATCGTCCCTGA
>NZ_JACJJG010000086.1 GCF_016899855.1 Marseilla massiliensis | reverse complement strand
GGAAATTTTAAAAGGGTAAAATAAAATTGACCCCCAACACCAGGACTTTAAAGGGGCAATCATATTGTAGCCAAAGGTGGGACAATCCTGCTTGGCCAAAAGGGTCAAAGTCGCGTGGCTTTTCCAACTTATCGTGCAAGTATTCAACAGGTTGTTATCATACCTATTTATACAATTCCTTGTTATGCTTGATATCCTTCCGTCAGAATCCTTTTCATATGAATACGTGAAATAATAATCCACAAATTCAGGAGTATTAATTCTCGAAATAAGATTCGCCGACCTCTTTCCTGCAAGCCCTAATTCCAGATAATTAACGCAACCATATTCGGTTCCGTTGGATGGAAGGAAGTAATCTATAAAATAATTAAGGTCTATACTTTCGTCGTTTTTTTCTTTTGAATACTCATATTTGAGCTCCGTATCCGACATATTGAATGAAGACATATTGCCACCTGAATATGTAAACGTACCTTTATCATAGTTATTCGATATCTCAACCAAATAACCATTGTTGTCATATTCAGCCCTTGCAATAGATGTATTATTGAAGAACACCTCCGCATAATGGCCGTCGTCCTTGTGGTCTATCAGCTTAAGCCTGTCGCCTTTATTGTACCAATTAATGTACCTCACCCCATTCTGTTGCGGTTCAAAAGTCAGGTTGTCGTCTTCATCGAAAGCACCCAAGCCAAAACCAATAGCGTTCAGCTCGCCTTTGAAATCGTAAAAGAACCAATAGGAATGATAATCGTACGAATCATCGTAATCTGTAAGGAACGACAAATGCGACACTTTACCTGCAAGACTTTTCCTTCTGGTGAACTTGGCCGTAATTATATAGTCACCGTCTTGCCTTTTAAGGGTAAGTTCGTTTTCCTTCAATGACATTATAATCCACGGCACATCATCTTGATTGCGATTTATGATGTTTCCTGAAAGAGTGTAAGTAAAATATTCACTCCGCCCTGTTTCTAAGAGTTCATCATAAGCGCTTTCGCTTTTCAAGAATCCAGATCTATCTTCGTTAAATGTTATAGCGAGGTTGTCATCGTTATAATAAGACTCACTTTGATGGTCCTCGCCTTCCTCCCAATGCTGATAATAGCAAATCCATTCACCTACAAGATTCTCATAAACGACCTCCACTTCATGTCCGCCGCCTTCGCCGTCGCCTGCTCCGTCGTCATCATCATCCGAACAAGACGCAAACATAAATATCAGCATCGCAGGAAGGCACAATAAAGATAAATACTTATTCATAATGTTGAATTTTACATTTTAGCCCTCTTCAGTCCCCCAAAAAAGGCTCACAATAAACTGCAAAGCGTGGAACTGCAATATATGATATTCGGGAAGTCGAATAAAGGCCAAAATGAAAAAAAGAGCTAAACATCTGCAAATATAATCATTGATATACTGCATTTTATGCGGTATCAGATTCGGGAACGACTTTTTAATTTGTCTTAATCCGTTGCAGGTTTCTTCGGGATATACGGGAACATATACGGGAATTTGTTTACCTTTGCGATGTGAATCAAAAAGCGATGCCGATGAAAGTTTCCGTCTATCTGAAAAAATGCTCCCCCGAGACCTCGAACATCTGTTTCCGGGTCAGGGAGAAGAGCGTGGACATAAAGGTGGCCTCTCCCCTTGAGGTACAGGACAGGTATTGGGATTCCGACACCCTCAGTTACAGGCGCACGACAGCTGTCCCTGCCGCCGAGCAGAAACGCCTGCCCGGACAGATCGCCGCCATCATCGAGCGGGCGGAGAAGACCTTCTCGGACAAGGCGGACGGCAGGTGGATGAGGCAGGTCATCGAGGATGTGCTGTACCCGGCCCGCGCCTTCGAGCGGAACCACCCGAACCTGCTCGCCCGTGTCCATGAGTATCTGGAGAAGTTCGACGGGGCGGAAAGGACCAAGGAGCACATCATACGCTTCGAGCGCAGGATGTCGCGCTACCATGACTACCGGCGGGTGATATTGGGCGAGACGGACTTCACCCTCTTCGTGGAGACCGTCACGCTGGAGCAGATGAACGGTTTCAGGGATTATGTCGTGAACGAGTACAGGCTGCGGCAGGAACACCCCGGCTTCTATGCACCCCGCACGCTCATCAACCACAGGCCGAGACCGCTTTCCGGCACTACCGTCATCAACACCATGAACCTGTTCTGCACCTTCCTGCACTGGTGCAAGAAGATGAAGTATTCCGACAACGAGGTCTATGCCCTCTACGGCTGCAAGGAGCCTACCTACGGCGACCCGTTCTTCCTCACTTCGGAAGAGAGGAACATCCTGTATGACGCGGACCTGAGCGACAGTCCGAAACTGGCCGTCATACGGGACATCTTCGTGTTCCACTGCTATGTCGGCTGCCGAGTGGGGGACCTTTACAGGCTCACGAGAGCCAACATCAAGGACGGCTTCCTGGAATACATGCCGCAGAAGACGAAGAAATGCCAGGCGAAGACCGTCAGGGTACCGCTGCACGAGAAGGCACTGAAGATACTGGAACGCTACGATGGCAATGCCGACAGACTGTTCCCGTTCAAGCAGATACATACCTACAACCTCGGCATACGGGAGCTGCTGAAGCACTGCGGCATAGACAGGACAGTGACCATCCTCGACACGCACGGCTACAACACCGTACAGAAGCCACTGTACGAGGTGGCCACCAGCCATACGGCACGCAAGACCTTCGTGGGTAACCTATACCGGCAGGTACCCGACCCAAACCTGATAGCCTCCATGTCGGGACACGTGGAGGGCAGCAGGGCGTTCAACCGCTACCGCACGATAGACGATGACATGAAGCGCAGGCTTGTGGACATGATAGATTAGACAGAAAGGAGGACATATATATGAAAGTGACCGCATTCATCCGAAAGACCGCCGCCAAGAACAACATAACAGACCAGGCACGGGTCTATTTCCGTGTCCGGGACATCGGCGGCGTGGACATCAAGGCCGTGAGCGAACTGTCCATCAACCCCAACCACTGGAGCCCGGAACGGCAGGGCTACAAGCCCCGCGTGGCTCTGGTGTCGGAGGAGAAGAAGATGAACTTCGACAAGGACGTGCAGCAGATCACCCACCTCATCACGAAAGAGTACCACCGGGGAGTGGACGGCAGCTGGCTCAAGGGGCTGATAGAGGAATACCACCATCCCGGCATCAACGCGAGGGGCGGCAACAGGGCCGACGAGTACCTGCTCTCGTACCAGATACGGAAATACGTCGAGGAAACACCGCTTGCGGATGAAAGCCGGAAACACCACCTCGACAATCTCAACAAGGTGCTGCGCTATGAGCGTTTCCGCCACGAGGTACTGCACCAGAGAGGCTTCCACCTGTGCATCGACACCGTCACGGCGGACGACATCAGGGACTTCAAGCTGTGGATGCAGGAGGAACACAGGTATGTGGACATATACCCCGTATTCTACCGGAATGAGGTACGCCGCAACGTCGGACAGAAGCGTTCCGAGAACAGCATGTCGGGCTCCCTCTACCGCATCCGCACCGTCATCAAGTGGTGCGTCAAGCGCAGGCTGACAAGGAACAATCCCTTTGACCAGTACCAGATTGCCCGGCCGATGTACGGCGACCCGTTCTACCTGACGCTCGAAGAGCGGGACAAGGTGTACTATGCCGACCTGAGCGGCATGGGGGCAACCTATCCGGTCTACCGTGACATCTTCATGTTCCAGTGCCTGATAGGGTGCCGTGTCAGCGACCTGAACAGGCTGACCAAGGCGAACATCGTGGACGGCTTCGTGGAGTACATCCCGCAGAAGACGAAGATGGAACATGCCAATACTGTGCGCGTGCCGCTCAACCAAAAAGCACGGGACATACTGGAACGCTACAAGGATCTGGAGAACGCCCTGCTCCCCCGGTTCTCGCACTTCGGCTACAACAAGAAGATAAAGGAGATTCTCAAGTATGTGGGCATCGACCGTACGGTCATAGTCCTCGACCCGAAGACAAGGGTGGACGTGGCAAAACCCTTATACGAGGTGGCGAGCACACATACCGCACGCAAGACATTCATCGGCAACCTGTACCGACAGGTCAAGGACCCGAACCTGATAGCCTCCATGTCGGGACATTCGGAAGGGAGCCGGGCCTTCGCACGGTACCGCAAGATTGACGACGAGATGAAGAAGGAGCTGGTGAGCCTTTTAGACTGATTGTCATATTCCTCTTTTATTATCTTATACCCCAAAAATCCTACGAATATGGACGGGCAGAAACAGACATACGAACAGTTCAAGGCGGATATCCTCCAGTGGAAAGACGCACACAGGGAGGAATACCGCCGCTTCGCGAAAATGATGGCGGGCGGGAACGAGATGCAGTACCTTGCCGTCTGCCGCGCCATCTTCAAACAGCTGCCCGGAATCAGGCGGGAATGGCAACAGTCATGGTGTGACGACAGCACGGACGGCTTCAGGAACATAGGCCTCCATTTCAAGAAGAACGCGGTGCCGGGGCAGATCGTGGAGCTGTACAGGAAACAGAGGGAAGAAGATGCCGCTTCACTTCCAACCACATTCTGGGGCAGGATGAGATACATTTTCAGACAGAGCGTGAGAAAACACCACGTAACCCTGTCCGCCCCTCTCGTGCTGAGCTGGCTGTACTACGGCAAAAGTTTCGAGGCGATGGTTGACATGGTCAGCAGGCAGGCGGGACATCCCAAGGCAGGGAACGCCGAAAGGATGGGCTGCTCCATTGTCGTCAAACAGATTATTGAAGTGTCCATAAAGAACGGTTTCCGAACGCAGGAGGACTGGGACAAACATTTCGCCATGAAAGACGCCATCGAGAAAGGCAGCATCGGCGAATGGGCTTTGCAGTCCTTAAAGGACGGGCTGGGAGGCAGTGATACCGAAGGCAGCCCGGCAGCAACGGAGTCCGGCAGCGGTACGGTGCCGCAGGCGCAGCGGACGGCCGGAAAGAAGAAGATACAGGAGCGGCCACTTGCGGATTATCTCAAGTGCGGAAACAGGGAGGAAGTCCTGCAATGCATCCGCCGTTTCGTTTCCATAAACACGAGCGCGGTCCACCAGGCACTGCCGTTCTATGTGCTGAAAGAACTGGGGCTGGTGGCCGGGATGCACGCCGCGAAGGAGTACAGCGTGGGGATGGCACTGCAGTTCCCCGACCTGCCCTCGCTGAAAAGCGAGAGCGCCATACGGCAGGCGGTCGGCTTCCTGAAGACGGCAAAGCACGTAATCAAAGACGGCAGGGACCAGTCCGCCCCGCTCATCGAAAGCGACGAGAACCGGGAACTGCACCGGACACTGGCGGCAGAAATCAAGAAAATCATCTCTGATGATGAAGCGGAAACGGCCGCCGGATAAGGCAAAATGAGCCGTTTTACATGGTCATGCAGACTTGAATTGTCATGACAATTTAAGACAAGGCATTATATATCAATCCGTTTCAATTCCCATATACTTTTGCACCGTCAACCTTTTCCTAAGGTCGGCGGTGCTTCTCTTTTATAAGCCATCGGAAGCGGGGCATCAGGGAACTTTTGAAGATGGTCATCACAAACTTCAAAACTGATATTTATGATCACCATAGAAAGTCTGGTCGAACAGGGCGCGAACGTGAAACTGGAAGTCACGCCCGCCGACCTTAAGATGTTTGCCGAATCCATCGTGCAGCGCACCATCATAGCACAACAGGAGGAAAGGGACGCCGCCATGAAGCGTGAGGCGGAAGAGACATGGCTCAATACGAAACAAGTCCGTGAGTTGTTGAACGTATGCGAGGGCACGCTCAACCTGTGGGCGAAGCGGGGCTACCTCGTGCCTGTCAAGGTGGGCAACAAGAACATGTATGCCAGGTCGGATGTCCGGCGTGTGCAGACGGGAGGGAAATCCGAGAGTGTGACATCCTATTGCAAGAAGAGAAATGGCTGACATGACACACACCCGACTTGAACTGTGCAACATGATCCGCATGGAGGCGGAACATACCGAAAACACCGGCTTCCCTCTGGAAGTGTTCCCGCAGACGGTTCAATCCGTCATCCTTGACATGGCCCGGTACGAGAACTACAAGACAGAGTTCATAGCGACTGCCATGATTTCGGCTGTATCTGCGGCATTGGGCGGCACCTACCGTATCCGCATCAAAGGCGAATGGCAGAGCAATGCCGCCCTCTATATCATCCTCGTGGGCAGGCCGGGACTGGGCAAGACACCGCCGCTGGAGGCGGCATACCGCCCCATACGGAAGCACGACTATGTCCTGTTCAAGGCGTATGAGGCGGAACTGGAGGCATGGAAAGCTGCCGGGGAAAATGGGAAGAAGCCCGTGCTGCGGCGTACCGTCGTGTCCGACTTCACCCCCGAATCGCTCCTGCTGACGCACAGCAACAATCCCCGTAGCGTGGTCATCCTCGTGGATGAGATTATGGGGATGTTCAACTCCGCCAACCGCTATACCAACGGACAGCTCATAGAGCAGTTGCTCACGGCATGGAGCGGCGGGGCTTTGGACGTGACAAGGGTGAGCAGTACGATACCTGTCCACATAGAACAGCCGTGCATCAATATCGTCGGAACCACGCAGACCAAGCGTGTTCATGAACTGCTCACGAAAGGATTCGAGGATAACGGACTGCTTGACCGCCTCCTGTTCGTGCTGCCCAAGTCCAGGAAAATGTCAAAATGGACTGATTGGGATGATGGCGGGGAGGACAGGGCATCTCTGGCGGCGGCACGTTGGGAGCAGATACTTGGCAAGGTACTCGCCCTGGACTATGACACGGGAGAGGAAGAAAGGATATCCCATGTGCTGTCCATGGACAAGGAGGCAAAAGAGTACTTCTTCTCATGGTGGAACAGGAAAGTGGAACGCATCAACCGGATAGAGGACGATGCCGAGGTGGACAGCCGTGAGATGAAGCATCCGGCGCAGGTGGCACGGCTGGCCCTGCTCATGCAGGTGCTGCGGTATGCTTCCGGCGAGAGCCATCTGCAGTCTGTGGATATGGTATCGGTAAAAGCCGCTGTTCGGCTGAACGGTTATTTCGAGGACTCGTACCACCGCATCCGTTCATCCGTGGCAGAGGACATGTGCGAGGAACCGCCCAAGGTACTGCTGTCATTGCTGCCGGACACGTTCGACACGAAGACGGCCATCGCCACAGGCAAGGAACAGCAGAATGTCAGCGAGCGCACGGTGATGAACTACCTCAAGGAACTGTGCAGGAGCGGGCTGCTGCGTAAGGCCAAGGCCGGGCATTACGAGAAAGTCATATATGATAAATCTGCAAAATCTAATGAAAATGACAATGAACCGCCAACCAGAAACTGCAACGGATGACCCCTTGTTGCAGCCTGCAGTCTTTGCAGTTTTGCAGTCTCGGAGTACCGGAAAAATAGAATTCCTGCAAGACTGCAAGAACTGCAAACTGCAAATGGAGGTTTTCATTTGCAAGAATCCACAAAAAAGAGCATCATGACCGAATACAGATTCCATCTACAGAAATACCGTCCGGGCAGCAAGACCGCCTGTCCGGAGTGCGGCAGGAAGTCCTGCTTTACCCGTTATATCGACGAGGCGGGAGAGATTTCCTTCCCTGACAACGTGGGTATCTGTGACCATATCAACAGTTGCGGCTACCACTATACTCCGAAGGAATACTTCCGGGACAATCCGGCTGTCAAGGAGAGGTTGAGTGAGCAGGAGAGAAACAGCCGCACACCGACGGCTGCAAGACCGGCAGCGAAACCGGTGCCCGAACAGGAGCCACGGATATCCTTTCTTCCCTCCGATTGGGTGGAGCAGTCCATGCGCAGGTACGACATCAACCCCTTATACTGCTACTTCACCAAGGTGGCCGGCAAGGAGGATACGGACAGGTTGTTCCGTCTCTACAGGGTAGGCACATCAAGGATGTGGAACGGGGCGGCCGTATTCTGGCAGACAGACCGGGACGGCAATGTGCGTGCGGGCAAGATCATGGGTTATGACGCTGAAACGGGACACCGGATCAAGGAACCCTTCAACCAGGTAAACTGGGTACATTCGGTAAGGAAAGTACCGGATTTCAGGATGAAGCAGTGCCTGTTCGGCGAGCACCTGCTGTCGGACACCTCCGCCGCCGTGTCCGACAAACCTGTAGCCATTGTCGAGAGCGAGAAGACGGCGCTTGTCGCCGCCCATTTCATCCCCGACTTCGTTTGGCTTGCCACCGGAGGGATGCACGGGTGCTTCAACAGCGGAGCCATGCAGGTATTGCACGGTCGGGAGGTTGTCCTCTTCCCCGACCTTAAGGCGACGGAAGAATGGAGGCGACGGCTGCCGATGCTGGAATCCTTTTGCAGGCGTGCTACATGTTCCGACCTGCTGGAGAAGATTGCGACCGGTGTGCAGCGTGAAGCCGGATTGGACATCGCCGACTTCCTGCTGATGGAGGACACGCCGCAGATGATCCTTCAACAGATGATAGAACGCCATCCCGTATTGCGGTCCCTCATCGACGCTTTCGGGCTCGAATTGGTGGATGCAGGGAGAGCGGAATGACGGAAAGGTATCGGACAGCTTGCTGTCCCAAGGGAAAGGGGTTGTAAAATCCCGTAGCTTATTAGGGCATTTTCACCGCCTCCGCTTCGCGTCCGGCAGTCAAAAAGCCCATAAGCCGAGGGGCACCCCTTCGGATTCCAGTATATGCCTCCGGCAATAAAACGGGATTTTACAACAGAAATGACAACCATAAAACGAACAGATATGAGCAATACACAATACGCTGTCTGCCACCTGCAGCGTGGCAGCGGTAATGACAGTGGAATGTCATGCCATATAGAAAGAAAGGATGCCAAGGGAAAAATTTATGTGCCGGTCAATGCCAATGCGGACCGGACACATCTCAACCGTGAACTGGTCAGGTTCCCTGAAGGAGTGTCCAACCGTACCGAGGCGGTACAGCACCGCATCGACACGGCCGGGCTGCGCCGCAAGGTCGGCAAGAACCAGACAAAAGCCATCCGTATTATCCTGACCGGGACACATGAACAGATGATGAAGATTGCCAATGACGGTAGGCTGAACAGTTGGATCGATGCCAATCTCAAATGGCTAAGGGATACATTCGGTGAAGACAACCTTGTATCGTGCGTACTGCACATGGACGAGAAGACTCCCCACCTGCACGCCACTGTTGTTCCTATTGTAACCGGTGAGCGTATCCGCAGGAAGCGGGAGGGCGAGAAGAAATATGAAACGAAATCCGGTCCCCGTTTGTCAGCGGATGATGTGATGCGGCGCACCAAGCTTCATGAATACCAGAACAGTTACGCAGCGGCCATGAAACCGTTCGGGTTGCAGCGTGGGATTGTCGGTTCCACCGCCAAGCATCAGGCGAACTCGGAATATTACAGGCAGCAGGTAATCCAATATGAAGAGGATATAACCAAGTTGCAGGCCGATGTGGAGAAGGCACAGGAAGGCAGGAACACCATCCTCGCATGGTTCGGAAAGGGAGACCTTGCCAAGGCAAAGAAGGAACTCGCGAACAAGGACGGGCTGATTGCCGAACTCAATAAACAGATTAAGGCTCTTCAGGTAGAAAAGGCCCGGTTGCAGGAACAGCATAAATCAGGAATCGAAAAGCTGCGGAACGGCTACCAGAAAGAGATAGACGCAGCCATCCGCAGGGCGG
Source organism: Marseilla massiliensis (assembly GCF_016899855.1). GTDB lineage: Bacteria > Bacteroidota > Bacteroidia > Bacteroidales > Bacteroidaceae > Prevotella. The sequence continues at coordinate 1,369 of NZ_JACJJG010000086.1, read as the reverse complement.
AAACCGCCGATCGACAGTCAGAAGAGAAAGATGCCGTCATAGACAGGCAGCGGAAACAGATAGACCGCCTCGACCGGATGGCAAACCCTCAGCGTTATAGCCTTTCATCCGGTGCCGAACTTGTGCGCATCAACGTGTCCAACTACCGAAATCCGTCGCTCCACATCTGGACACGGGTCGGAGAGGAGCTTTTTGAGGACACCAAGTTTCAGATAGACTATGATGTAGCCCAAAAGCATTTTAACGGCCAGATTACGGACGAGGAGTTTGTCAATGCCGTGTTCGAGCCGCAGGAACAGGTAAGCGGGAAGCAGGCCGAACTGTTAGGCGCTGCATTCACCCTTGCTGTCGGTGGACAGGCAGAGGTTCATGTCGGTACTGGTTCTGGCGGCTCATCGTCTGACCTTCCGTGGGGCGAACGGAAAAACAACTTTAAACGAAGTAGATAGCCCTAAATATAGGATTCTTTAAAATTTTTGATAGCTCTGCAACGATATGGCATAGTCACCATAATACTTTTGCAGTGTCAATAATGACAAAACAACATTTATATCTCAACATTATGCCAATTATGATTAATCATGGGAAAGAAATGCTTTGTATTTCACCCAAAGACAATAAGAAAATCAATATTCAACCAATCAAGGCCGCACATGGGTGGTTCGCTACTATGGCTCATCTAATACTGGAGTTTTTTTACGACTTAATGGGCTCAGGTAAAGAATTTCTCGGAACAACCAACAAGAAACTTTTCTATTCTATCAATGATGAGAGAACTTGGGTGCTCCGCAAACATTGATTGTTGAACTGAAACTGTGTTAGTTACAATGCAGTTCCATTAAAAAAGATAAAAATGAAGTCTCAATTTTTCATAGCACCATCAATGGAAACAGTCCTAACGGAAACTACTGATATTTTTAATGTTGGTTCACCTCTAATTTCTTTTGATATAGCCGATATAAGTGCCATTGCAAAGGATGCCAGTAATGTAGTTTTGCTTGAAGGATATGCCAATGGCTCATGCCGTATATCCGATTCTATAGAAGATGCGATTATAAAAATATGTAATATTACGTGAGTTCGGTATAAGAAAACGATTGAAAAAGTTGTGGGAATGAGATATTTTTAACGTGAGTTCGGTATAATAATCTTATGCAATAAGCCTGCTTTTATCAATGATGTCAATATTGAGTGACGGTTTCTTAGGAAGCAGGTTGTATGCGATAAGCCCTGCAACCAGGTTGGAAGCAAAACCGTCAATGCTGCGGTGCCTGGTATGTTCAATGTAGCAGACGTTTTTGAGTTCGTCGTTGACGGTTTCAATGAGCGCCCTTTTCCGCAGCAGGATTTTGTCGTGCAGGTCCATGAG
>NZ_JACJJG010000085.1 GCF_016899855.1 Marseilla massiliensis | reverse complement strand
GAAAGTCCTGAAGTTCTTGTGAAAGTATATCCATATTCTTCTTAAAGATACAAGTTGACAAGCAGACGAGCGGACAATGAGATTATTCTAAGCCATACCATTCAACAAGGCTAATCTCCTTGTCCGCTCGTCTGCTTGTCAACTTGTCTGCTTTTATTTCATCTGTTGCCGTACATCTGTTCGTAATACTTGGTGTATTCACCGCTGGTAACCTCGTTTACCCAATCCTGGTGCTCCAAGTTCCAACGGATAGTCTTGACGATACCGTCTGCGAACATAGTTTCCGGCAGCCAGCCAAGCTCGTTCTTGATTTTCGTCGGGTCGATGGCGTAGCGCTGGTCGTGGCCGAGACGGTCAGTGACAAACGTTATCAGGTTGTCGTTTATCCAGCGAATGTCAATATCGCCGTTAGCATCAATGACCTGCTTTTTCAGTATCTTGCGCAAGCCCTTGTCCTCAGCCATCATGTCGTGGATGGTCTTTATGGTGAGCTTCACTATGTCGATATTCTTCATCTCGTTGTGTCCGCCAACGTTATATACCTCTCCGTCACGTCCTTCACGCACAACAAGGTCTATTGCCTTACAGTGATCCTCCACATAAAGCCAGTCTCTCACGTTGTCACCCTTGCCGTAAACTGGCAACGGTTTGCCCTCAAGGATGTTGTTGATTATCAGCGGAATGAGTTTCTCGGGGAAGTGATACGGCCCGTAATTGTTCGAACAACGAGTAATTGTTACGGGCATGTGGTATGTGTCATGGTATGCTTTTACAATAAGGTCGGCGCTTGTTTTAGAGGCGCTGTACGGACTATGGGGACACAAGGGGGTCTCTTCGGTGAAATAACCGTCGGCTCCAAGCGAGCCGTAAACTTCGTCTGTGCTGACCTGATGAAAGCGTTTGCCCTCTTTCCATGTAGGGTATCCCGTAGCGTCCTTGCCCGTCACCCACGCACGGCGGGCAGCATCGAGCAGGTTCTGGGTGCCGAGTATATTGGTTTCAAGGAACAGCTGGGGATTCTCTATGCTGCGGTCAACGTGGCTTTCGGCGGCAAAGTTGACAACATAGTCAATGTCGTTATCGGCAAAAAGGCTGTCAACCAGCTCGCGGTCGCGTATGTCTCCATGCACGAACACACATCTCTTGCCGTCTACGTCATCCTTTATCGTGCCGTAGTTGCCTGCATACGTCAGCGCGTCAAGCACTATTACCTTAATGTCTTCATCCTTATATTTCCTGTAAAGGAGATATTTTACGAAATTGGAGCCTATGAATCCGGCAGCTCCCGTAACAAGATATGTCTTCATATATAGTTCGGTTTTGAGGTTCTTTGGTGCTACGGTCATAGGGTTTAACGTTTATGCGACTAACGGAAGATTACAAATTGACTATGTTGATGTAACTTCCGCATAACCGCAAGACCTTATAACCGCAAGACCTTATTTATTATATATAACCCGGCTTATGCCTAAATATTGTGCAGATGGTCTTTTCTTGGATCAGAAAGTGTCACGACTTCAAGGTCCTTAAACGCGCTTCCGTCTACCGTCAGCCTTACCAGCGTGCGGTCTTTATGCCATCCCTGAAGACCGGCCGCACCGGGATTGATGTGCAGCAGGTTAAGGTTCTTGTCGTATTTTACCTTCAGGATGTGTGAATGTCCGCTTATGAAGAGCTGTGGCGGACTGGCATATATCCTCGCACGAATGCTCGCGTCGTAGTTACCAGGATATCCGCCGATATGCTTCATGAGCACGTCAACGTCCTCACATTTCCACCTCAACAGCTCGGGATACATCCTCCTGAGGTCGCCTCCGTCGCAGTTTCCGCACACGGCACGGAACATCCTGAACTCAGCCAAGCGCTCGGCAACTTCCATCGAGCCGATGTCGCCGGCATGCCATATCTCGTCGCACGGCTCGAAATAGTGCAGGTACTTGTCGTCCCAGTAAGAGTGTGTATCGCTGATTATGCCGATTCTCTTCATGTTCTGTTACGGTTTTAAGGTTATAAGGTCTTACGGTTTTAAGGTTTTGCAACTTTTTGAAACAACGAGGTCATTATCTACAGTCATAAAAAACCGCATAACCTTATTACCGCATGACCTCACAACCCTATTTCAAGTTTCTTCCTTATGAATTCCTTGATAAACTCCACCGTGCCGTCCATACCGAGAATGCTCGAGTTGATACACAAGTCGTAAGACGTGCTGTGCCCCCATTGCTTACCGGTATAATAATTATAGTATGACGCACGTGCGCCTTCCTTGTTCTCGATGATTTTCTTCGCCTCAGCCTCGTCACATCCATGTCGCTTGCATATACGGGCTATACGCTCGTCGAGGTTGGCTGTAACGAACACGCTTACCGTGTTCTTGAAGTCACGAAGCACATAATCTGCGCAACGCCCAACGAACACGCACGAATGGGCTGCGGCGGCCTTGCGTATCGCATCGCTCTGGAACTGGAACAGACTCTCCTGCGACAGTTTGTTGTTGTAGAAGTTATTGTCTGACACGAACGGTGTATGCATGTGGAAAAGCATACGGAAAAAGCCTTTCTTCTCATCGTTCTGCTCAAAGAACTTTTCGCTGAAACCGCTCTCCTTAGCCGCAAGGTTCAGCAATTCACGGTCGTAGAAGTTGCACCCGAAATCCTCGGCAAGCCTCTTGGCTATTACCAGTCCGCCGCTTCCGAGCTGCCTTCCGACGTTGATTATTATTTTTTTATCGTCCATAGCTTTTATTTTTTAGTTGACAAGTAACAAGCTGACGAGCGGACAAGGAGATTTGCTTCTTTTAATAAAGCAGACAATTTGACTTCCTGCTGAAAACATATCTCCTTGTCACTCGTCACTTGTCACTTGTCTGCTGAATACTTACATTCATTTGTCTCTTAAACTTCTTCATGTACCTTGCCATCATTACAAGAGCCACGATGGCGGCTATGGTGTCAGAAACAGGCATTGCCGTCCATACGCCGTCAAGCCTCATGATGGGCGGCAGAATGACGAGCAATGGCAGGAGGAACAGCATCTGGCGCGACAACGACAGGAATATGCTGATCTTGGCCTTGCCTATGCACTGGAAGAAGTTGGTGATAACCATCTGCATACCTACTATCGGGAATGCCAGCATGTGTATCCTGATACCCTCGATGGACATGTCGATGAGCGTCTTGTCGGTCGTAAAGAGCCGCGCGCACTGGTAAGGGAAGAACTCCGCAATGATGAATCCCGTAGATGTTATTACCGTTGCGGTAATCATAGCGTACTTGAGCACCTTCATCAGTCGGTCGTAACGCTGCGCGCCATAGTTGTAGCCGGCTATCGGAAGCATACCCTGGTTAAGGCCGATAGTCACCATAACGAAGATGAACGACACCTTGCTGGCAATACCGTAGGCGCCTACGGCAAGGTCGCCGCCGTAATGCGACAGGCCGGCGTTGATGAATATCACCACCACGCAGGCGCACACGTTCATCGCGAAAGGCGACATGCCTATGCCGGCGATATTCTTCACGATGTCGCGCTTCAGCTTGTAAATGCCCCGCTGGAAGTGCAGTATCTCGTCCTGGTTGCTGAACAGTTTGATCTGCCACGCCAAAGCCACGCCCTGCGAGATTATTGTTGCAAGCGCGGCGCCGAATATTCCCATGTTGAACACCCATATAAATATAGGTGCAAGCACAATGTTCAGAATGACGGTAAGTATAGTCGCCGCCATAGCCTGCTTTGGCTTGCTGGCCGCGCGCAGCACGGCGTTCATTCCGAGGAACGTCTGTGAGATGACGTTGCCGGCCAATATCACCAGCATATAGTCGCGTGCGTAAGGAATTGTGTGCTCGCTCGCACCGAAGAAATACAGTATCGGGTCGAGGAACAGCAGCGCTATAAGACCGAACGCTATACCTACCACAAGGTTCAAGGTAAAACTATTGCCGAAGATATGCTCGGCCATGGCATAGTCTTTCTGTCCCAACTTCACCGAAATACATGTTGACGAGCCAATGCCGACGGCGGCTCCGAAAGCCGCCGAGAGGTTCATCAGGGGGAACGTGATGGCCAGTCCCGAGATTGCCAGCGGCCCCACGCCCTGACCTATGAAGATACTGTCGATCATGTTGTACAGCGACGAGGCCGTCATAGCAATGATGGCAGGCAGGGCGTAGCGTGCCAACAGCTTGCCTATCGGTTTCGTTCCTAATTCAAGTGTTGCCTGTTTGTTATCCATACAAATCTCTATTTCTCTTTAATCCGGTGCAAAGTTACTGCAAATTGAGAGAAGAACAAAATAAAAGAGAGTGAAACGGACTTTTATTTTTTCTTCCGAAATGCAGCGTAACTTATCCAAAGTTACTGCAAAATTTCGGTTAAGCGAAATAAAAGGATAATGTATTATACTTTTATGAGCGATAGAAATTTATTCAAATTGAGAGAAGAACAAAATCAAAGAGAGTAAAACGGTCTTTTATTTTACCGCCACCCGTTATACATACTGTCTGTTTCTATTTTTCAGATGAAGGTCTATCCGATAGTTTGTGGTATGGCAATAAACGGCAAAAGGCCATCTTTCATCTTGTAAAAGATGGCCTTTTGGAACGTAAAACACGGTCTTTTGCGTTCCAAAAGGCCGTGTTTTACACTGCGTTTCATAAGCCACTGATTATCAATACGATACATATCTACCGACAGAACATGCGCCCACGGCATGCGCAAGGGTATTTCCGTATATGCGGAAAGCCTCACGCTACCGCCTCATCCGGTACTCCGACGGCGTGCATCCCTCATGGTGCTTGAAGTATCGGCTGAACGTAGACTGGTCGGGAAAGTACATTCGGTCGGATATTTCCTTCAGGCTCATGTCCGTACACCTGAGGTATTGGCGGATGAAAGTCATCGTTACGCTCTCTATCCACTGCAACGCGGCGCGCCCGCTCCTCTTCTTTATTATAGACGAAAAGTAGTATGGCGACAGGTGTTGCTCATCGGCGTAATACTTTACGGTGCGCTGACGGTGGCAATTCTCGTGTACGGAGATGACAAAACGGTTAAGCACGGTGTCGTCCCTGTCTTGCGGTACGGCCTCAACCGGCGTGTTGCTGAAGTACACGTCAAGCACTTTCAGGCACAGCGCATAGTACAGATGGCGCAGGTAGTTGTCGCGTATGGTTGTCAGGGGTACGGTCTCTTGCCGACTATATTGTGTTCCGTCGCCGTGGCGTTCGTAAGCGGCGGAAATGGGACGTGGCCTTTTAGCGTCGCCGATTACGTCCATCAGGGCAACGATTTCCGCCGCCTCACGCTCCGATAAGGCAACGCACGACTCGTCACGTATTCTTAACCGCTTGCGTATGTCTATCAGGCTTACCACCGGATAATAAGCGTCAACGTCGTCTTCCTCGAGTATTCCGGCCAGGTCATGACTCCTTTCGAGGATGTGCAGAAACGTGTTTGGGGTGTAAATGCACAGGTGGTTACGCGATATATTATATGTCTTGGCGCCCAAAAGGATTTTCGCCCACCCCTGCCTGCACAGGAAAAAACCGTACTTATGCACCGAAACCGTGGCGTGGTTGGCAATAAGCTCGTCGATGTCCAATGTCTTCTTGTATGTCAACATGCTTTTGTTTATTGTATAATCAGATACCGCAAATTAACAAAATAAAATGCATATAACCGCTACAACAGCGTAAAAAAACATATAGCAGTTGGAAAATTGCACAATCATAGGCTAAAATTGTATGCGACAGTAACATGTAAACGCCATACCTTTGCAACGTAGAACAACGTAAAAAAACACTTACACGATGAAACGCTCATATATTCATATCCTATGTTGCATGGTCATCGCCACCACATGCGCAGGCCGTACGATGTCACTGAAGGAGTGTGTCGCCCTCGGCATAGCCAACAACCTCACGCTCGACAACGCCCGCATAGGCATGCAGAAGGGGCGCACCACGCTATCGCAAAGCCGCTCGCGACTGCTGCCTACGGTAATAGGCACGTTCCAGTTGACCGACTACCTGAAGAGTCCGGTCAACGTTACGACGGGCACTGTGCTTGGAAACGACATCCCCGACGACCCTACATGGCAGACAATCAAAAGCACGCAATACAACGCCAACGCAGGTATCCAGCTCTCGATGCCGCTCTTCAACCAGACCATCTATGCCGCGATAGACGCCGCGAAGACAGTGGAGGGCATCAGTCAGTTGACATACGAGAAAGCCGTTGACGACCTGACGATGAACATCAGCCGCACTTACTACCTGGCGCAGGCCTCGCTCGAACAGCAAATCCTGTTGGAAAAGAACATCAAACGCATGGCTGAGCTGTGCGAAATAACCGAGGCCTTGTACCGCCAGGGCGTGGTAATGGAAGTCGACTTAAGCCGTGTGCGCATTAACATGAAAAACCTTGAGGCGCAGCGAAGCCAGTATCTTACCCTTTACGGGCAGCAGCTCAACCTCCTGCGCTTCCTGATGAACGTCGGCGCCGACTATCCATTGGACGTTGAACGCATGCCTGGCGACATCACTCCGGTGCAGACTTTCGGCGTAAGCGACGGTCTGCCGGAGCTGCGTTTGGCCGAGAAACGTATCAAGACAACACGCGCGGGATACCTTCCGAGCATATCTTTGACCGCCTATGCGGGCGGCGTAGGCTATCAGGAAGAGTTCAACTGCTTCTTCCACGGAAAAGAAGCGACTGATAATTGGTTCGGCAACTGCTTCGTAGGTCTTACCGTAAAGATACCCATCTTCGAGACAAACGCAAGGAAACTGCAGATAAGACAGTACAAGCACGACGCCCTGCAAGCCGCCAACAACATACGCCTGGCACGGCAACGGATAAACGAAAGCTATGACAACGCCATGCTTCAGCTGCATCACAACATGGAAGTGTTCCGCACGCAGACCGACAGTTACCGCCAGGCCGAGGCCGTATATGACGTCACAGAAGAACAATACAAGGAGGGAGTAGCCTCGATGACCGCCCTGCTTCAGGACGAAATGCAGCTTCGCACGGCGCAGGCCGCATGCGTGCAGGCGCACTATCAGTACAACATAGCACAGCTGGAACTGCTCAAGCTTTCGGGTAATCTGGCTCTGCTGAGCAAATAAAACAGAATAACAAATAACCATATAACATCATGGAAAAGAAGACTTTTGGCAAGGCTGCGGCCATATTGCTGCTCGCCGCGGGAGCAACGGTCATAGTGACGATGTTCACCGACAACGGCGTTGAGCGCACCGACGACGCCCAGGTGGAGCAATACATCTCGCCTGTGAACGTCAAGGTGGCCGGATATATTAAGGAGATACGCTTCACCGAGCACCAGTTCGTGCACAAGGGGGACACCATTCTGATAATCGACGACCGTGAATACGCCATCGCCTTGAAGCAGGCGGAGGCGCAACTGATGGACGCACGCAGCGGACGGAAGGTAATAGGTAACAGCGTTAACACCGCTTCGAGCAGTGCCACGGTGCTGGATGCGTCGATTGAGGAGGCTGAACTCCGCGTGGAAAAGCTCGAACGTGACTACCGCAGGTACAGCGCGCTGCTGGAGAAAAAGGCTTCAACGCCCGTCATCGTTGAGCAATACAAGACCGAATTGGACATGGCAAAGGCCCGGGTGAGCGCTCTCAAGAGGCAGAGGGAGGCCGCGCGGTCGACCGTCAGCGAGGTGAGTCAGTGTCAAGAGAACGCCGACGCCGCCATACAACGCGCTGAAGCGGCGGTCGACATGGCGCGGCTGAACCTGTCGTACACCGTAATCACCGCCCCAGCCGACGGCTACTTAGGACGCAGGACGATAGAGCAAGGCCAGTTGGTAAGCCCCGGACAGACAATCACAACGCTTATTCCCGACGGCAAAAAGTGGGTTGTTGCCAACTTCAAGGAGACCCAGATGGCACGTATCCGACCGGGACAGAAGGTGGAGATAACCGTAGACGCCATGCCCGGAAAGCGGTTTGCTGGCACGGTGACGGCTATCAGCCAGGCCACGGGCTCAAAGTATTCGATGGTTCCAACGGATAATTCGGCAGGCAATTTCGTCAAGATTCAGCAGCGCGTTCCCGTCCGGATAGACTTCAACGGCAGCCTTTCCGCCACCGACAACAGCCGCATGGCGGCCGGCATGATGTGTGAAATCAAAGTGGACGTAAAAGACGATTGAGCATGGAGAAGGAAAGAAACAACTACCCGTTCCGCCCGTCCGTGCCGCGCCCTGTCGGCATACTGGTGCTGCTGTTGATGTTCATTCCGCCTACGTTCTCGGGCGGAGCCTACCTGTGCAACGTCGCCGAGATGTCCGGCGGGCTTGCGGTGAGGACGGAGGACATACAGCTTGCCAGCTTCTTCACAAGCATAGGGATGTGCCTGTTTCCGCCGTTCATGGTGCGCTTCCTGCAGGCTCGCAGACCGAAACAGACCTATCTGTGGTGCTTCCTCATGCTGATACCGCTCAATTACGTGTGCGCCGTCACCACGTCGGTGCCCGTATTGCTGGCCACCTGCCTGCTTACTGGCTTCATACGTATCGCCGTCATGCTCAACTGTACTTTCACAATAGCCCCTTACCTGACGGGAATGGATACGCTGGCGATGTTCACGATGACGGCCGAACCGCCTGCCGACGTGCAGTACGGACTGGAACGGAAGCGCACTTTCCTGATGCCTGTGCTGTATTTCTACATCCTCATCATCTCGCAATCAAGCAATCTGCTTACCGCCTGCTTTGCTTACGAGTACAGTTGGCAGGACGCTTACTACGCCGTCATCGGCATGTTGCTCGTGGCTTCGCTGCTTGTAATGCTCACGATGGCCGACGAGGAGAAAAAGGAGAAATGGGAAATAGAGTGGACAATGGTGCCCGACATGCTGCTGATGGGCGCTGCGCTGTGCTCAATGGCTTACGTGCTGGTGTATGGCAACGTGCTCGATTGGTTCGACTCGATGTACATCCGCGCCGCCACTGCCGTGTTCCTGCTGTCAGCCGGGGCGTTCGTGTACATGGCCTTCCGCCACAGGGAGCACTATTACCTGCCGCCGGAGGTGCTCACGTTCCGCAACGTATGGATGTCGATGTTGCTCTTCATACTCGCCATGGTGTTCAATTCGGCCAACTCGTTTGTCACCGCTTTCGCAAAAATCGCCACCCCGATAAACAACATGCAGGGCGCGTTCATCAGCCGGTGGGCCATCGTCGGCTGCCTCATTGGCCTCGTGCTGTCTCTGCTGATGGTGCTTCGCAAGGCGCGTTTCCGCACAATCTTCGCCACGGCATTCATCATCATGGCGTCGGCCGACGTGTACATGTACTTCCAGTACAGCACGACGGGACTGCTGGAAAACATGACCCTGCCCACGATACTCAACTTCACGGGCCTGCTTATGCTGTATTCGCTCGCGGCGGCGTTCGGCATGAAGAGCCTGCCTTCACGTTATCTGGCCACGTACGTGTTCCTGATGATATGGATGCGCAACGCCATCGCGCCCGTTGTCGGCGCTTCGATATACTCCAACTGGCTTACGGAGCGGCAGCAACATTACGTCACACGGCTGGCGCAGACCGTTGACCGTGAGAACACAACCGCCGCACAGACCTTCACCATGACAAAACTTGTAGGACAGGCCGGCGGCAAAGGCACGCTGGAAGCCGAACAGCTGGCCACCATTTCGCTTAAAGGCAGGGTGACGGTGCAGGCCGCCATCGTGGCGATGAAGGACATAACGGGACAGACCGTGCTGCTTATCGCAGGAGCAGTGATACTTGTTTTCATCCTGCCTTACCACAAGGGAGAAACCGCCTGACGATTGTCGCTCTATCAATATATAATCAATCTTTTTCCAAAAGGCCGCCTTTCGAATCGCAAAAGGTGGCCTTTCATCGTCTAAAAGATGGCCTTTTACAAGCCAAAAGGCCATCTTTTGAAACGTCGTTCATAACACACTGACTATCAGGAGGTTATTTAGCACCTTTAACTTCCTTGCCAAAATATTTTGCATTTCGCTCGACTTACACTATCTTTGCATAAGAGTCATTCATCAAAAACACGGACAAGAACTATGGAAAAGAACAGAATAACCGAACTTTTCGGTATAAAGTACCCTATCGTACAGGGCGGAATGGTGTGGTGTAGCGGCTGGAGACTGGCCTCTGCGGTGAGCAACGCCGGCGGACTTGGCCTGCTCGGAGCCGGCTCTATGCACCCCGAGACGCTTGAGGAAAACATAGCCAAAATGAAAGAGGCCACCGACAAGCCTTGGGGAGTTAACGTCCCACTGATGTATCCGGAGATAGACCGCCTGATGAAGCTCATCATCGACAGCGGCGTGAAAATCGTTTTCACCTCCGCAGGCAGTCCGAAGAAGTTTACGCCAATGCTCCACGAAGCAGGAATAACCGTCGTTCATGTCGTATCGAGCAGTAAGTTCGCACGCAAATGCGAGGAAGCCGGAGTTGACGCAATCGTTGCCGAGGGCTTTGAGGCAGGCGGACACAACGGTCGCGAAGAAACAACAACGATGACGCTAATCCCCCAGGTGCGCCGCGCGACAAGCCTGCCACTCATCGCCGCGGGCGGTATCGCTTCGGGCGAAGCAATCCTTGCCTCGATGGTTCTCGGCGCCGAAGGCGTACAGATAGGCACCCTCTTCGCCCTGACCGAGGAGAGTTCGGCCTCGGAAGCGTTCAAGCAAAGATGTATTTCTACGGAAGAGGGTGATACGATGCTGTGCCTCAAGAAGATAGCCCCTACCCGACTGATAAAGAATTCGCTATATGATAAAGTGAAAGAGGCCGAAGACGGCGGTGCCTCTGCCGACGACCTGCGGGCCATATTGGGCAAGGCCGCCTCAAAACGAGGCATATTCGAGGGCGACATCGACAGCGGGGAGCTCGAAATCGGACAGATTGCCTCGGCTATAAAAGCCGTCAGGCCCGTTGCCGAAGTAATGAAAGAACTGGTTGACGGAGTTGAAAGGGCGAAGGAAAAGATAATGTAATTAAGAATTAAGAGTTAAGAATTAAGAAAAATAGCCTTGCTGGTTTATAAAGAGCTTTATATCTCAGTATTAAC
>NZ_JACJJG010000084.1 GCF_016899855.1 Marseilla massiliensis | reverse complement strand
GTGCGTCCCGAGGCTATCATCGTTGACGGCAACCGCTTCAAGCCCTACCGTTTCATACCATACAACACCGTCGTCAAGGGCGACGGCAAGTATCTGTCCATTGCCGCGGCGAGCATTCTTGCCAAGACTTACCGCGACGACTATATGGACTCGCTGGCCCGTGAATACCCCCAATATGCCTGGGACGTCAACAAGGGTTACCCCACAAAGGCCCACCGCGAGGCCATTGCCAAGTATGGAATAACGCCATATCACCGCAAAAGTTTTAGACTTTTGCGGTGATAAATTAAGAATTAAGAGTTAAGAATTAAGAAAGTATGCCATGCAAGTATCAAGGCCATTTTTCTTAATTCTTAACTCTTAATTCTTAATTTTCAACTCTTAATTATTAACTTCCGAAGGCATTTTTCTAAACTCTTAATCCTTAACTCTTAATTTTACAAGTGCGTCACGATAAACTTGAGCGTGAGTTGCAGCTCATGTTGTTGCTCACCGAGAATCATAATTACACGGTCGGCGAGTTGTGCGACCGTTTAGGCATATCCCGCCGCAACCTTTATTATTACCTTGAGTTCTTCCGCGACTGCGGTTTCAATGTCGTCAAGAGCGGCTCTTTCTATAAGCTCGACCGTAATTCGCCGTTCTTCAATCATTTGTTCAACCGTATCTCGTTCACCGAGGAGGAGGCGGTGCTCGTCCGTCGTGCCCTTGACAAGGCCGAGCGGGGCAATCCCCTTACGGTAAGTATAAAGTCGAAGCTTGCCCGTTTTTATGATTTCGACATACTTGTTGACGAGGGTTTGCGTGAACAGGCGGTGCAGAACCTGCGCGCTTTGTATGATGCCATCAAGATGAAGCGCCAGGTTGTGCTTGTCGGCTATGCCTCGCCCCACAGCCAGACTACGCGCGACCGTTTCGTGGAGCCGTTCCTGCTGATGAACAACAACAATGAGGTGAGGTGTTACGAGCCGGCCTCAGGCATGAACAAGACGTTCAAGCTGAGCCGCATGCAGGACGTGCGTGTGCTCGATTCAGGGTGGGCCTATGAGGACATGCACCGCCGGATGTTCACCGACGTGTTCATGTTCAGCGGCGAGGAGTTGCTGCCCGTTGAGTTGAGGCTCGGCGCGCTGGCCTGCAACGTGCTGAAGGAAGAGTATCCTCACGCCTCGGTGTTCGTGGCCGACGACGGCCGTGGCGGCGGCCTGCTGCGCATGGAGGTGTGCAGCTATGCTGGCATAGGGCGTTTCGTGCTCGGGCTTTTCGATGACATCGAGGTGTTGGGCGGCGATGGTTTCAAGGATTACCTGCGCTCCAAAATCCGTGGCATGGCCGGCAGGTGCGGCGGATGATGACTGCCGGCGGCGGGTCGTTATGTCCTGAAATACCGTTCATTGAGGCTGTTTTGTTGACGAAATATTTGCAAATGGACGATTAATTATTATTTTTGCAGGAAAAAAAGAATAATTAATGGGAATTTCCGAACTGTCTACTACGTCTATTTCTAACCTTGTACAGCTTGGCAACACTTGCCATATCGGTTCCGACCTCATGCTTTTTGACGATTTTACCGAACTGCAGTTACCCGACGGTGTATGCCGCGTGTCCGACATCGTGGTGGCGCTTTGCCTCGAAAGCGTGTCAAGATACACAGCCAATACCGTTGAATATACCGTTGAACCCAACGACGTAATCATAATACCCGACGGCCAGGTGATGGGCCGTTACGTGGTAGGTCCGGGCGCGCGTGGCATAGCCTTGATGATGTCGCCGGACTTTTACCAGGAAATCGTTAAGGACATACACGAGCTGTCGTCGCTCATCGTCTTCTCGCGCAGCCATCCGGTGTTCAGGATACGGCCCTGCGAGACGCGCAACATGGTGACATACTACAACCTCATAAAGGAGAAAATCAACGATACCGGCAATGCCTACCGCCGCGACGTGGTGGGCCATCTCATATCTGCCATGATATGCGAGCTTAACAACGCGATACGCCATATACGGCTCGGCGACGACGGCAAGCAGACGCGCGCCGAGGAGATATTTGCCGAGTTCATCCGCCTGGTGGAGCAGAACTACATGCGCGAGAGGCGCGTGGCGTGGTACGGCGAGCAGATGTGCATCACGCCGAAATACCTGTCGGAGATGGTCAAGGCGGTGAGCAGGCGCACGCCCAACGAGTGGATAGACAATTACGTGGTGATGGAGCTGCGCTCGCTGCTAAAGAACACCACCAAGACTGTCAAGGAGATTGCGGCAGACATGAACTTTCCCAACCAGTCGTTCCTCGGCAAGTACTTCAAGGAGCACGTCGGCCTGTCGCCCGTGAGCTACCGTAAGTCGTGACCGCCGGCGCCCGTTCTTGGCCCCGTTTCGGGCCGGATGCGTAACATGCTGATACCCAATATGTTGTGAAAGGCCGTCTTTTAGCTTGTAAAAGACGGCCTTTTATCGTGTGATTGACGGTCTTTCGTAAGTCATTTCATTACCGACTTCATCATTTTGTCAATGCACTTGCGCTTCTGTCCCATGTCGGGATGGACGTAAAGGTTGAGCGTCGTGCTTATGTTCGAGTGGCCGAGGATGGAGCTTACGGTCTTGTAGTCGCACTGGCTTTCTATGCATCGCGTGGCGAAGGTGTGCCTCAGGCCGTGGAACTTTATCCTCGGCATGTCGAGCCTCTCCATCAGCAGCTTGTAGTACCGGCGGTAAATGCGCGGCTCCAGCGGTTTCTCGGAGTTTGTCAGCACGTAGCCGTCGGGGCAGATGAAGCGCGACAGAGGGCGGAGTATGCGCAGCAGCGAGTTGTTTATGGGTATCTCGCGGCGTGAGCTGGCCGTCTTCGGCCTGCCTATCACCACCTTGGTGGCGCGCAGTCCGCCGTCGACAACGTAGATACGCTCTATCGTGCGGTTGACGCTTATCATGCGTGTGTCAAGGTCGATGTCGCACCATTTCAGGGCGCAGATTTCCCCTATGCGCATTCCCGTGCACAGGCAGATGTACAACCCGAGGTTGCGGAACGAGAAGTGCGAGCCGAGAAAGTTCATCATCGTCTTCTGTTCGGAATGCGTAAGTATCTTCAGCTCGTTATGCACGTCGTCCTTGGGCAGCCTGATGTCCCACTCGTGCCATTCCAGCCACCCCTTCCTGTATCCGAACACCACTATCATCTTCAGCACGAGAATGATGTCCTTGACGGTGCGGGGCGACAGCCCGCGCTCGAGCAGCCCGAAGGCGAAGGCCTGGGCGGCGCTGTCCTCCACCTTGGTGCAGTTGCCGAATGCAGGCAGGATGTGCTTCTCAGCGTTGGTCATGTACGTGGCCAGTGTCGATTCCTTTACCAGTTGCCTTTTCGTTTCCTTCCAAATGATGTAAACATCTGTAATTTTTTTGAGTTCCATACGTGTATTTTTTTAAATTAAACGGTGAGAAAATAATGAATTTCAATCAAACGAGTAAGGCACAACTCCCCTTTTATCATAAATTTAATGAATGTTCCGTATTTTCCCGACGATATGGCATAATGGCAATACCGGCAGGCTAAACCTGCATTCAGCGTCAGGCACGGAATGGCGGTTTGGCCTGCCGGTTATGATTGCCGATAACGGCATTGTACAAAGTCTTGGCGCCCGTGCAGGTTTAATAACGCCGCGGCGCCGCGCCTGCCGGCGGCATGGCCTGCGGAAAATGGCTGGATACATTATTTATAAACCTCGTGATTTATTTTGCACTTACCGCAAAACTTAGTAATTTTGCACATGTTTTTTAAGATTATACGATTATGGCAAAGAAAGCATTATTGATGATACTCGACGGATGGGGTATCGGAAAGCATGGCGAGGGCGACGTAATCTTCAACACGCCGACCCCTTATCTTGATTATCTTAACGCCGTAAGCCCCCACTCACAGCTGCAGGCTTCGGGCGAGGACGTGGGCCTTCCCGACGGACAAATGGGCAACTCGGAGGTAGGTCACCTCAACATCGGCGCAGGACGCATAGTTTACCAGGACCTGGTTAAGATCAACCGCGCATGCAAGGACGGCTCGATACTCGAAAACCCGGAGATAAAGAACGCTTACGGATACGCTCAGAAGACGGGCAAGAAGCTCCACCTTATGGGACTTACCAGCGACGGCGGCGTGCACTCTTCACTCGACCATCTCTTCAAACTCATCGAAATATCAAAGGAATACGGCCTGAAGGAAACCTACGTTCACTGCTTCATGGACGGCCGCGACACCGACCCGAAGAGCGGCGCGGGCTTCATCAAGCAGCTTGAAGACGTATGCGCAAAGAACGGAGCGCACGTGGCAAGTATCGTGGGACGCTTCTACGCCATGGACCGCGACAAGCGTTGGAATCGTGTAAAAGAGGCTTACGACCTCCTCGTTGAGGGCAAGGGCAAGCAGGCCGACGACATGGTGAAGGCCATGGAGGAAAGCTATGCCGAGGGAGTGACCGACGAATTCATCAAGCCTATCAACAACTCTACCGTTGACGGCACCATACAGGAGGGCGACGTCGTTATCTTCATCAACTTCCGCAACGACCGCGCGAAGGAGCTGACGCAGGTATTGACCCAGCAGGACATGCCCGACGAAGGCATGCACACCATAAAGGACCTGCAGTATTACTGCATGACGCCTTACGACGCGTCGTTCGAGGGCGTGCACATCCTTTTCCCCAAGGAGAACGTGCAGGACACCCTGGGCGAGTATCTCAGCAAGCAGGGCAAGAAACAGCTGCATACGGCAGAGACGGAGAAGTACGCTCACGTTACGTTCTTCTTCAACGGAGGACGCGAGGCACCGTTCGACGGCGAAGACCGCATACTCGTTCCCTCTCCCAAAGTCGCTACATACGACCTCAAACCGGAAATGAGCGCATACGAGGTGAAGGATAAGCTCGTGGGCGCCATCAACACCCAGGAGTACGACTTCATCGTTGTAAACTTCGCTAACGGTGACATGGTGGGTCACACCGGCGTTTACCACGCCATCGCAAAGGCAGTATGGGCAGTTGACCACTGCGTGCATGACGTTATCGAGGCTGCCAAGGCCAATGGTTACGAGGCAATAATCATTGCCGACCACGGCAACGCCGACAACGCCATCAACGCCGACGGAACGCCCAACACGGCCCACTCGCTCAACCCCGTGCCGTTCATCTACGTTACCGACAACAACAGCGCTACCGTGAAGAACGGACGCCTGGCCGACGTGGCTCCCTCAATCCTCCACATCATGGGTCTGGAGCAGCCCGCCGACATGACCGGCGAGAACCTCATTGAGGACAACATTTAAAAACACATTAACGTTTTATAATCATGCGTGGAGCCGCGACAGGTTACGGCTCCACGCATTTTCCCTTTTTCAGGTTACGGCTTTTCTGCCGAGGATGTGACATTATGCGGGTTGCTGATAGAGTTATCGGATTGCTGACAATATTGTCGGTTGCCCTGCAAGCGGGCATCTGCGTCATGGCTGTTGTTGGCCATGATAATGTCCCTTTGCACTGGGACGCCCGCGGCAATGCGGATGAGTACGGCAATGCTTGCAACATACTGCTGTTGCCTGTGGTAAGTGTCTTTGTGTATTTCTTGCTGACATTCTTTAAAAGACATCCCGGATATTGCAATTGGCCGCATAAGTTCAATGACGTTCAGGCAGGGTTACGGCTGCTTGGTGGGTTGATTGCCGTTTTAAGATTGTTGGCCGTAACGTTTCTTACATTTATCGCATACGAGGCGTATTGCGGCGGAATATTCAATTATGCCGTAGCCTTGGCGTTTCTTGTTGCCGCGTTTATTGCCGTATTTGTTTATGCGTTGAAATTACGCAAGGCGTGATTCGCATTGGCATAAGCGCTGTTTTTGTAATGCATACTTTATTTATCGCCATTGCCTCCACCCGCTTGTAGGGGCGCGCGGTTCGTGCGCCCGGGTAATGTCGTATTCATCCACATGTGACATTGTTCAATGGTTTGGCGGGCGCACGAGCCGCGCGCCCCTACATGAGGGTGTTAGTTTTTTGCGGATATTCTTGTTTTTGTAAAAGAAAAAGCGTGTAATATTCGTTCTTTTTATTACATTAATGTGAATTTTTGAACATATTTTCTTCAAATAATATTATCTCAAAAAGATGTAATTTAGTAACTTTGCACCGGGTAAAGAGACATTTAATTTATTTTATAATGGTTAGAATAGGAATAGACATTGGTTCTACGACGGCCAAGATTGTAGCCGTTGACGAAGCCGAAAACGTGCTGTTCTCTAAATATGAAAGGCATAATGCCAACGCAAAGGACGTAGTCGTAAGCGTTCTTGAGGAACTTATGGCCCAGTGTGGAGACGCCGACGTCAGCGTGAGGCTGACCGGTTCGGTGGGTATGGGCTTTTCCGAGAAACATTCGTTCCCGTTCGTGCAGGAAGTGGTGGCAGCCGCAAAGGCCGTCAGGAAATATTATCCGGCAACTTCATCGCTCATCGATATCGGCGGCGAGGACGCCAAGGTGGTGTTCTTCAAGGACGGACATGCTGCCGACCTGCGCATGAACGGCAACTGCGCCGGCGGCACGGGAGCCTTCATCGACCAGATGGCCGTGCTTCTGAATGTCGGTGTTGACGAGCTGAACGACCTTGCCTTGAGCGCCGAACGGACTTATCCTATAGCGTCGCGGTGCGGCGTTTTCTGCAAGACTGATATCCAGAACCTTATCGCCAAGAACGTAAGTCGCGCCGACATCGCGGCTTCCATTCTTCATGCAGTGGCCGTGCAGACCGTCGTAACGTTGGCTCACGGCAGCGAAATAACGCCGCCTGTACTCTTCTGCGGTGGCCCGCTGACTTTTATCCCTGCACTGCGCAAGGCGTTTGTTGACTATCTTTCGATATCTCCCGACGATATAATACTGCCCGAAAACGGCACTTTGCTGCCAGCGATTGGCGCCGCCCTTGCCGATGTTGACGGCGAGAGACCGGGCAAATTGTCTGCCGTCATTGCCGAGTTGCGCAATGCGGCTGTCTCAAAAGACGGACTTCGCAGTTCGCTTACGCCTATATTCACTGACGATAGCGACTATACGGCATGGCAGGAGCGCATGTCGCGCCACACGGTGAGGCGTGCCGAGCTGCGCCGCGGGCGGCAGGAGGCGTTCATAGGTATCGACTCCGGCTCTACAACTACAAAGATTGTAGTTACCGACAGTGACTCGAAAATAATCTATTCATATTACAGTGCCAACAAGGGCAACCCCATAGAGGCTGTAGAGGAAGGGTTGAGAGGCCTGCAAAAGGCCTGTGCCGAGAGCGGCACCGAGCTGTGCATTAAGGGCAGTTGCTCGACGGGCTACGGCGAAGACCTTATCAAGGCCGCCTTCCAGCTTGGCGGAGGCATCGTCGAAACGATAGCCCACTACATGGCGGCGCACTATCTTGACCCCGAGGTTTCGTTCATTCTCGACATCGGCGGACAGGACATGAAGGCCATATTCGTGACCGACGGCATTATCGACCGCATTGAAATAAACGAGGCCTGCTCGTCAGGCTGCGGCTCGTTCATCGAAACTTTCGCCAAGACCCTTGGCTACACGGCCCACGAATTTGCCGTTGAGGCTTGCCGCGCGGACGCCCCCTGCGACCTTGGAACGCGCTGTACGGTGTTCATGAACTCCAAAGTGAAGCAGGCTTTGCGTGAAGGCGCTACGGTAAGCGACATCGCCGCCGGCCTGGCTTACTCCGTAGTGAAGAACTGTCTGTATAAAGTGCTCAAGCTGAAGGACGTGTCACAGCTTGGCAAGCATATCGTGGTGCAGGGCGGAACAATGCGTAACGACGCCGTGGTGCGTGCCCTCGAGGTGCTGACAGGCACCGAGGTGACCCGCTGCGACATACCCGAGCTGATGGGAGCGTACGGCTGCGCCCTCTATGCCAAGGCCCACGCGGCGGGCGAAGTGCGGCTTGACGATATGCTGGCAAAGGCCCATTACACGTCGAAGTTCCTCCATTGCAAGGGCTGTGACAACCAGTGCCTCGTTGTTCGTTACCAGTTTGATAACGGAGAGAAATACTATTCGGGTAACAGATGCGAGAAAGTGTTTACCAACGGGGGAGCGGGCAAGCCCCAGAAGGGCATTAACGCTTATCAGAAAAAGAACGAACTGCTCTTCGACCGTGAAGGAGTGAAGGGCGACAGGCGCATGACCGTCGGCATTCCCCGCTGCCTTAACATGTACGAGGACTATCCTTTCTGGCATACGTTGTTTACCGAATGCGGCATAGAGGTATGCCTTTCCGACCTTTCCAACTTCTCGAGCTACGAGAGGAACGCCTGCATGGTGATGTCCGACAACATCTGTTTCCCGGCCAAGTTGGTACACAGCCACATACAGAACCTCATCGATAAGAAGGTAAGCCGTATCTTCATGCCCTTCGTTGTTTATGAACGGCAGGGCAAGGAGCAGAACAGCTATAACTGTCCGATAGTAACCGGATATGCCGAAGTCGTGAAAAGCGTGCAGGCGGGGGACATTCCGATAGACTCGCCTACCATCACCTTCAAGGACAAGGGGCTGCTTTTCAAGCAATGCAGTGAGTACCTGGGTTCGCTCGGCGTTACCGACAACACGATAAACAAGGCTTTCAGCCTAGCCATGAGCGCGCAGGACAACTATGTCCGCGACATCATTTCGTACAACGAGCGCGTGCTTGCCAAGGCTCGTGAGCGGGGAGCGTTGGCCATTCTGCTGGCCGGCCGTCCTTACCATGCCGACATGCTGATACAACACAAGGTGTCTGACATGCTTGCCGACATGGGCATTTATGTTATAACGGACGATATTGTGCGTGACAAGAAGGTGGCTGTCAACGACGCGCATTACCTGTCGCAGTGGGCTTATCCCAACCGGATACTCGAGGCGGCGAAGTGGTGTGCCGGACAGGACGGCATGGAGTTCGTGCAGATGACGTCGTTCGGCTGCGGGCCGGACGCGTTTCTCGTCGACGAGGTGCGCGACCTTCTGCTGCGCCACGGGCGTGTACTAACGTTGCTGAAGCTCGACGACATCAACAACGTTGGCTCGATGAAGCTGCGCGTGCGTTCGCTTATCGAGAGCCTGAAGCTGGCAGGAGGCGACGGTGCCGACCGCCGCAAGACGGCCGAGTTCAAGACTACGCCCGTGTTCGACAAGGCTTGCCGTGGCAGGAAAATCCTTGTTCCGTACTTTACCCCATTCATTTCGCCGCTCATTCCGGCCATCATGCGTGTGGCAGGATACGACGTGGAGAACCTTCCGTTGAGCGACACCGAGTCGTGCGAATGGGGCTTGAAATATGCCAACAACGAAGTATGTTACCCCGCGACGCTGATCGTAGGCGACATAATCAAGGCGTTCAAAAGCGGTAAGTACGACCCGCACAACACGGCGGTGGCCATGACCCAGACGGGCGGACAGTGCCGCGCGAGCAGCTATGTGTCGCTGATAAAGAAAGCACTTGTCGACGCCGGCTACGACGACGTGCCCGTTATAGCCTTTGCAGTGGGCGGTTCAATCAAGAATTTGCAGCCCGGATTTAAGGTAAACTGGATTAAGTTGTTGCCCATCGCGCTGTATTCAGTGCTTTACAGTGACTGTATATCCAAGTTCTATTATGCCTCCGTGGTGCGCGAGAAGCAGCCCGGACAGGCCGCGAGGCTGCGAGACCTGTACTTGCAGGCCAGCGAGAGCCTTATCCTTGAGGGCCGTTCGGAAGACTTGCTTAGTTATCTGTCGATGGCCGCGACGGAGTTTAACCGCATTTGTTACGATGTAGAGCGTCCTAAGGTATGCGTGGTCGGCGAGATATTCCTCAAGTTCAACCCCTTCGCCCAGAAGAACGTGACCGACTGGTTGATTTCGCAGGGCGTCGAGATTGTGCCTCCGCTGTTGCTCGATTTCTTCATGCAGAGCTTTGTCAACAATCGTATTGACGGGCAGACGCACCTTAAGCGCCGCTCAATAACCGATTTTATATACAGCCTTGTCTACAAAAGGATAAGGAAACATATTGCCCGGGTCAACAAGGCGGCGTCCTCTTTCCGTTACTTTACGCCGTTCAATGATATTTTCGAGGAGGCCGAAGAGGCGCGCAAGGTAATCTCGCTGAGCGCCCAGTTCGGCGAAGGATGGTTGTTGCCGGCCGAAATAATGTCGTGCGCACGCCAGGGAGTGCGCGATGTGGTGAGCCTGCAGCCCTTCGGATGCATTGCCAACCACATTGTGTCAAAAGGCATTGAAAAGAAAATAAAGATGTTCTTCCCGGACATGAACATCCTTTCGCTCGATTTTGACAGCGGCGTTAGCGACGTCAACGTTACCAACCGTCTGCTTCTGTTTATAGACAATTTGAAAGGGAAAGAGGTCGCCACGGCTACTGCCGAGTAGCCGCTCTGTTGCCAGCCGGCATGTCTTCATTCTGCTGGACGCGGCAGATGACAGTCATGAGTGCCGCATTCGGGATTTTCGTTGGCCGTATTCCTTGCATTGTGAATGTGCGTCGCGTGCAGTCCAAAGAAATGCGCATAACGTTGCACATACGGGAAAAAAGGTGTATTTTTGCATTCGTATAAACAACAAACGGATATGGACGTAAAAATAGAGGAAAGTTGGAAACGGCACATCGGGGCCGAGTTTGACAAACCGTATTTTGCCGCGCTTACGGCGTTCGTACACGAAGAGTACCGCAGGGGCACGTGTTATCCGCCGGGGCGGCTTATCTTCAACGCTTTCAACTTATGCCCGTTCGACAAGGTTAAAGTGGTAATCATCGGGCAAGACCCCTACCATGAGCCGGGTCAGGCGCAGGGCTTATGCTTCTCCGTGAACGACGGAGAGCCTTTTCCGCCCTCGCTCGTTAATATATTCAAGGAAATACAGGCCGACCTCGGCACGCCTGTGCCACAGAGCGGAAGCCTTGTCCGATGGGCCGAACAGGGCGTGTTGCTGCTCAACGCCACGCTTACGGTGCGCGCGCATGCTGCCGGAAGCCACCAGCGCCACGGATGGGAAGAGTTTACCGACGCCGTGATACGTGCCGTATCGGCCGACCGTGACCATATCGTATTCATCCTCTGGGGCAGTTACGCACAGGGCAAGGCACAGCTAATTGACGCCTCGCGCCACCTTATACTCCGCTCGGCCCATCCTTCACCACTGTCAGCCCACCGTGGATTTTTCGGCAACCACCATTTCAGTCTTGCCAACCAGTATCTCGAAAAATATGGAATAGACCCGATTAAATGGTAGTTTTTTAATTCATAATGCACAATTCATAATTCATAGTTGGG